>JAFSVH010000112.1 GCA_017450215.1 Bacilli bacterium
CCTCATTTTTTAGACGCAGCAAATTCTTTTGCTTTGTCTTCATTTGTGATGTTGTTCAACACCTTTCTCTCTCTTAATTCATCAAAAATATTCATGCAATAATTATATATAACTGCAAACTAAGTGTAGATATTTATCTTTCGTATTTTTTAAATAAGAATATCACATGAATTAAATTATGAATAAAGTTATACTTGTTGAAAATTTCGCAATCAAAAAGATAACGCAGCCATTTATAAAACAATTTTTTTCGGCAGTTATTGCAGGTATTATAATTGGAATTGCTTACTCAGCTACATTGCTGATTATTTGCTACACCCATTCTGATAATGAAGCAGCAAATGTTATAGCTAAGTGATGTGGTGGTATTCTTTTTAGTATTGGACTAATTTGTTGTTGTTTAATGGGTGCATCATTGTTTACTGGAAACTGTGCCGGATTTATTGCTTGTAAACATAAAAGAGTAAAATGACGATACTTAATTTATGACTTAATAATAACTCTAATCGGAAACTGATTAGGGTCAGTTATTATAGTTGCAGTGATATTTGGATGTGGACTATTCAATTCATATAATGGCCAAGGAATGGTAGCCAATGATTTAACAGCAAGAGTGATTGCTATTGCGGTCGGTAAAGTTAATTTGCCTTGATGACAAACATTATTATGTGGTATTATATGTAACATTCTAGTTATTGGATGTCTTATCGCTTGAATTACACTTGAAAATAAAGCAGCAAGTATTTTGGCAATTGTATTACTAATTACTTGTTTCCTTCTAAGCGGATACCAACATATTGTTGCTAACTTCTTTATTATTGCCTTAGCTTGATTCTTACAATTATTACCAGGATATGCTGGTGAAGTATTAAATGTAGGTAGAATCTTCTGATGCTGCTTACTATTTACCGGTATCGGTAACACAATTGGTGGCTTCTTCTTAATTTGATCTTACTACGCAATTAATTCGCATGTATATCGATTTAGACGTTTTGACCCACCTCATATCAGGCCAATCGAAAACCCTAAGCAAGAAACTTTTGATTCTTGATCAAGCAAAAACTTAGAAATTAATAGGGCTTGATACAAAATTGAGAATAAATATAATTCTAAGCTTAATGAATATGAAGATCAATATCATGAAATTTGTAGAAATTATAATGAACAATGCAAATTAATTATTAAGAATGCTACAAAAGAAACAAGAAAACAATTAATTGCTGAATTAAAATCTGACAAAAAGAATAAAATTAAAGCACTCAACCAAAAAATTTACAATACAAGATATGAATATAGTCTTGCTTACGCTAAATTCAATGAAAATCTAAAATACAAAAAACCAAACGAAAAGAAAACTGTACCTATTCCTAAAAAACGCAAATCAAAAAAATAATTACTTTTAAATAACTTACATTTACTAAAATACCAATTATTTTGTATTTTTTAATGTATTCTTGACCTTTATATCAAAAGATCAAATTACATATATTGATAATTTTTAATTAAAAACATACAAATATTTTTTCAAAACTGTTTTTTTATTGTAATATATCTATGTTTTTGTCACTTTTTCAAAAGCGATACACTCAGATAAGTTGCTATATTTTATCAAGGAG
>JAFSVH010000113.1 GCA_017450215.1 Bacilli bacterium
CCGACGATATTCAAACAATAACAATAACTTCAACAAGTCTTGAAAACATAGCAGAAATCCAATTTAATTTTGCAAATAATACCAATAATACAAATTCTGCATTTTACATTGATGACATTTGGATTACTGCTCAGTAAAAGATAAGAATAACTTATTAAGTTTCAATACATGGAGTGGAAGTGATTATTCAAAAACTGCAAATTATATTAACAAATCAGACTCAGTTTCAATATCTTCCTCTGCCTTGAATCATTATATTGGTGAAAGAAGTTTTCTAGTAAATATTGGAAGTGCAACAGGATATCAGTTTATTGATTTGGAAACTATTTTAGAATGTAGTCAAGGGGATAAATTCACTTTATCTGCAAGAATATTATCCTTGATGTCATGTTATTTAACAATTATGGAAATAAGAGCATCTCCTTATGCTCAGGAAGGTATTAGTGTAATCATTCAACCAAGTGATTCATTCCAAGAGTATAATATTTCTCATACGTTATCCTTAACAGGGGATTTATATGTTGGTGTAAGAATCGCAAGTAGTTCTACTAGTGGAGTTATTTATATTGATGATATTAAATTAATCAAAGAAGAATAATCTGTAAAAGATAAAGATAATAAATATAATTTCGAGTTAGCATTTGGAGGGGATTATGGTGATCCTTCTACATCAAACCAAATATTAATAAATATGCAATTTCCTCCAACAATCACCTCATCATCAGAATGGCATAAAAATGGAGCAAAATCCATAAAACTAACATGTGAACATACAAATTCTTTTTGTAGATTCAAATATCAGTTAAACCCCGAAGATATAGGTAAAAGATTAACTATTGGATTATCCGTATATTCTACACATGCAGGAAGTGTATTCTTTAATGCTTTTAATAGTAGCAATACTGTTTTAATGAATCGGAGCATAACTTATTCAAAGGATAATGGTGCTGATATATTATTTAGTGAGATTACTATTGTAGAGGGATGGTCTTGGATTGCTTTAACTATTAATTTTAGTCAAAGTAGTGATGCAATAAGATACATTGATAATTGTTTATTATACATTCAGTAAAAGATAAAGATTTAACTTATTTATTCTACGACATTGGAGTGACTTCAAACCATAACATTAATTGGAGTAATCCCTCTTCAATGTCAGTAACAACTGATAGTACTGGAACTCTTATTACTAATTCCACAAATAATAACAATTATTTTTTTGTCATATCACAGAATAAACAGTTTAATCCTCCATTCATAATTGAATTTGATATTGTTAATTATACTGGTAACTGTATTATCCGTGTTGGAGGAAATAACAGTGCGGACAGATATTTCTCTGCATTAACTATAACTGGAGATAATCATGTTAAAATTGAAGTAAATAATAATAAGATTGTTTATAAAGTAGACGGGGTTATTAGTTACACTAATAATAATTTTACTGGAGGAACATCTTATATCTCATTTATTGTTAATAATGGAAGTTTAAAATATCATAATTTCCAAATTTACACTTCTTAGAACTTTTGTAAAAGATAAAACTTTAACTTATACTTTTTATGATATTGGAACATCTACAAATTATGCTCCCTGGACTAATTCGGATTTTACTGATGGTAAGCTCAATCGTGGAAACGATTATACGATTCTAACTCCACAAGATAGTTTCGATGAACAGGATAAAATTATATCAATGAATGTTTGTATAGAATTTGATGTGAATACTTCATTTACTGCCAATAATTCTATTTTTAGATTTAGAAAGAATAGATGGGCTAGTATTAATGCAGATTTTGATTCAAATGGATTAAGTATGTCTACTGATGTATGGCATCATATAAAATTTGTTGCTACATCAAGTAAGATTACTCCATTTGTAGATGGAGTTGAAAAGCAATATAAAACTCCAAACGATACATTTGATACATTTATGATTGCTTTAAATAATGGTTCAATTTCAAATATGAAATATAAAAATTTTATAGTGTATGAAATTCAGTAAAAGATAAAAACTTAACATATCTATTCTATGATATAGGAACAAACACTAATTATGGAACTTGGATTGATTCTGATTATAATGGGCAAATACAAAGAGGAGACGATTATACTACTTTAATACCAGTAGATGAGTGGGATGTAAGGGATATTAATTTACCAAATGTCGATATGTGCATAGAATTTGATATTAATTATGATTGGATTTATAAATCAGTTTTTGTGAGATTTTTGTCTGAAAATAATCCTGCAAGGTATCTTGGGCAAGACCAGTTAGGGATAACTGATGGACAATGGCATAATGTTAAAATAACTCGTGTTGGTGATGTTTTGAATATTGTTACTGATGGAGAATCATTACCAACAAATTATCTTATAATTAATAATATTGATTGTTTTCGTTTAGTTTTAAAAGCAACTGATTGTGTAAGTTTAAAGTATAAAAATTTGGTAATATATTCAATTTCGTAAAAGATAAGAATATCAATTACCTATTTTATGATATTAGTGGAACTCCTAACAAATGGTTATGGGGTACTGTAAATCATGGAAACGCTACACTTACTCAAAATAATGGTTTAAAATTAACTGGAGATACAACAAACCATTATATTTATCCTAATGTTACTTTTAATAGTGGAACTTGTATTGAATTTGATATAGTTGATTATCAAGTAACATCCCTTGATGATGACATACACTTCCATATTTATGGTAGTGGGGGAGGTTTGGGTTATCGTAGTCTAAATCAGTTATCTGCCCAAGTAGGAAGCCATATTAAGATAACTTACATTGGAAATACTTTTATATGGTATACTGATGGCGTTCAAAGACATAGTGGAACTGGAACTGTATCTAAAATCGTATTTAGGATAAATTCAGCAAACACTTCCACAATCACAATTAAGAATGTTCTCATGTATGAACTTCAGTAAAAGATAAGAATATCACTTATTTAGCTTATGATATAGGAGTTGTATCTAACTATAATAATAGTTTATGGAGTATTGCTCGTGGAAATCTTAATCGAGGAAATGATTGTACTTCTATTGAAATTACAAGCGGACAATCAAATACTATGGTTTATTTCAATTTAACTGAAAAAACAAGTTTTTGTATTGAATTAGATTGTATTTTTGATTGTACACAAGGAAGTTCTTCTGATGAGATACATTTCAGAGATAATAATTGGGTTATTCAAAATGGAAGTGTTAAATGTTTTAATTATCCAAAAGATACATGGACTCATATTAAAATTGAAAGAAGTAATGGCCAAGTTAAAATATGGGTAAATGGTACTGCTCAAACTCCTACGAATGCAACAAATGTTGATATGTTCTGTATTCAATTAGCACCTGATGACAATTATTTCAAATTCAAGAATTTAATAATGTATAAACTTCAGTAAAAGATAAAGAATGTTATCAAATAGATTTTGGAGTAACCGCAAATCATAACACTTCAATAATTAAAAGCTCTAATTTAAATATAAATGTTCTCAATGAATATACAACATTATCAAATATTAACTCATCCAGTATACAATATTTTTATATTAATGATTATCTAACAAGCGAAGATGCAAGTATAGATTGGGTTGCTCCCTTCACATTAACATTTGATTTAATTAGTTATACAGGAGATTGTGAGTTATATATGGGTGATAACAATTATCCTGAGGCATATAATAAATTTTTGTCTAGTTTGGGGATTATATCTAATTCTAAAGTTAAATTAACTTATGATGGTTCAAAAGTTATAATATTTAATAATGATATTGAAGTGGATAGGGTTAGTAAGGATTATAGTAATTTTCGTGTAGGTTTTCGGTTTCCAATGGGCAGTAATTTAAGTTATAAATTATTAACAGTTTATAAAAAGATAATATAAATTTGTAAAAGATAAAAATGTTAATTATCTATTTTATGATTTTGCAACAACCCAAAATAATTCTAAATGGGATAATTATGGAGTAACTGCATCTTATTCATCTGATAATGGAACAACCTTATCACAAGATACAGATTATCGTTATCAAGCAAAATATGATATTACCGAAGATATTATCATTGATTTTGAAGTTAAAATACCTTCAACAAGCACAAGCAATCCTAATCTGTATGTTAAAGGTATGGCACCTTATTTCGTAGCAAATCCTTTTACAAGAGATGTTTGGCATCGTGTACTTATCACTTGCAGTAATGGAGCATATACAATGTATAAAGATACTATTAGCGAACAAACAAAGGTTGTTAATGGGAATTATACAGTAGCAAATAAGATTTTCCAATTCAGAGTAACTAATAGCGAATTAAGTTTTAAAAATTTCGTAATATATGAAATTCAGTAAAATGATGCGGATATATCGTTTTAATGGTTAACTAATTTCTAAACTCCAATCATCCGTGTAATAATAATTTCCTGGATTTTGAGGTGCCAAAGGTTGAAAATCGATTCCTATCCATAAATAAACAGTATCCATTGGAACAGTATATGTGACATTAAAATAATTAGTGCTGTTTGAGGGAATTGAAGTTTTATGACTAGAAAAGTCTGATCCATTAAAAGCGTATATGACTAAATATAATCCATAATCTGTTTTCACGTTTGCTGTGAATTTAATTGTTTCCCCAAGTATTTCAGAAACATCATTAATTTTAACTCTGAGATAGTGGGAACCTGCAGTGGAACTAATTATTGATTTGATACTTTTATTTCCATTTGCAGAATATTCTGAAGATACACTATAAGATATTCCTGGTGACACATTTTGGTTAAGTTCTGTAGGCGTTCCGTAGTCTCCACCAGTCCATAATTCATAGGAAAATAAATTCCGTTTCTCTTTTAC
>JAFSVH010000114.1 GCA_017450215.1 Bacilli bacterium
ATACATTAAAAAGAGATACGATTTTTCGTATCTCAATATATAAAATCAATCTTAATAATTTCTTTTTCTATTAATAATCACAAGTAAACCAGCACCTATTATTATAGATGATAAAATGCTTATTGTTATAGCTAAAACTAAATTTGGACTCTTAGCTTTGCTTAAAGTAAGATTATTTGAATTTTTTCCATCCGAATATTTAATAGATATAGTATGATCACCTTCATCTAATTTATTCATGTAATCATCTTTAATATGAATAACCATTTCAGGCTCTTCATCAATTTGATTATTATAATCTTCTATTTCATATTCATCTTCAGCTAATGGATTTCCATCAATGAAAATATCTGAAAATTTTGAAACAGGTCCGTTTGATTTAATGCTTACTTTTTTATTGTTATTTTCATATTTTAAATCTTCTGATTCAATTTTATATTCTTCATCATCATCTTCTATATAATCAAATTGTTCTTGCTTACTATCGTTTTTAGTTTTTATATTTCTATAAAAATTAGAAGAATAGATTACAGAAGAAATATTTGTAGCTCCACCAGCATGATCTACATAATCCATTGCTATAATACCAAAGAATCTTTCTTTAGCATCCTTTTTATATGTTTCTTGAATATAAGCTACAATTTGTGGATTGATAGATTCAGCATAGCCTAGAGGAGAACCAAAAGGATCAACCTTTGCAATATTATTGGCTGAAGCGTAGTTTAGCATAAAAGCATCAAATCCATTTTCTTTTGCCATATCACTAAATTTTTGAGCACTATCCAATCCATTTTTAACCCAAGCCCATTTTTCTTCCCAATTAGCCCAGCTAATCTTATCGTATTTATTATCCTTATAAATTGAATAGCCTCTTTCTTTATTCTCTAATACACAGCCAAATGTCTTATTTGTCTCATCACCATAAGAGCCACTTCCAGCATTTTGGAATGCAAAATTCACTTTTTTTCCTTCCTTTTCGATTAAATAATTTGCATTTGAACCGATTCCATCTAATAATGTGATACCTTTAATTGCCTCATTATACACAGTTGTAGTTTTATAACCTAAATAAATATAATCTCCACCAGCTTTTTCATTTAAATTATTATCAATTAGGGTATATCCCTCACTAGTGAGCTTAGATTTAATTGATTCAACATTTGCTCCACCAAATAGCTTTAAATCTTTTATAAATGTGGCATTTGAATTGTTAACATTTTTTTCAAAATGTAAATATATTTGATCTCCACCAGCACCTTTATTTAAATCTAATGCATTTAAAGACCCATCTTTTTTATTATTAAATGATATCGCTGTTAAAGCTTTTGAATCTATTTCATCTTTAGTATAATATAAGCTTATTTTAGATCCCTTAGTATTACTATTTAAATCTCCTAAAACCTCTTTAAAATGAGCATCTCCATCAAATGGAGTTCTATCATAATTAAGTCCAGACATTACAATTTTTAAAGGATTTTGATTATACCAATAATTATTTGTATTAAAATCACTTAAAACAACGATTTTACCCCTACATTCACCTAATGTTGGAATCTTATTTCCAATATAAATTTGTGGGTAATTTGGATTGTTTTCTATAGCCTGCTTCATAAAAAATTCATATGCATATCTTTCAGCTAAAGCATTATTACTACCATCATCTGTAGATAAATCTAAAATCACAGTTTCTGTTTTATTCTTATCTAAAAATGACTTAATCCAACCCATAAGTATATCATTAGATAATATTTTGTATGCATTAGTATTAATTTCTGTTTCCTCTGATTTTGCCTGACATGTATATCCACCATGAACAAGTTTTAAATGGTCACTTGCAAATTTTATATCTCCATCCTTAGTTCTATCTAAGGTTGATTCTTTAAGTCCGTATCTAATATCAAAATATCTAACTCCATGCTCTAAAAGTCCTTCTTCTATAACATTCTTATTAGATTTGAGTATTTGTTTATTGTACCATACCTGAGTGCCAATATGATATTCCTGACATGATGTGAATTTAGAAACAGGGAATACTGCTGATGTATGAGCAGTTCCTGCATCATGAGCTCCTGGTATTGTAATATCTGTTAATTTTACATCATCATCGATAAATTCCATCCATGAATTAGGATCTACTTCACTAATCATAGTATTACCTTCGTTGTTAATTTTATTTACATGAAGGAATATATCATCACCACCAGCCCTTTTATTTAAATCCATATCACTTACAGCGCCATTTTTTGTATTATTAACTCTAATATTTCTTAATGCCATTTTGTATTTATCTTCTTCTTTGGTATAAAACAAATGCAAATCAGCACCACCGGCATTACTATTTAAATCTCCTTTTATTCCTTTAAAATGAGAATCTCCATCATATGGACAAATATTATAAGTTCTATTATTAATCTTTACGGTATCAACCATATATTTGTTACCATCAAGAACTACTATATCTTTGATTGCCTCTTTATAATCAGTAGTTGTTTTATAGCCTAAATATATATAATCTCCACCTGTATTTTTATTTAAATCATATTCAATTACTTCATAGCCTTCTTTTCTTAATAAATCCTTACAAGGATTACCATCACTTTTTCCTACGAGCTTAATATCTTTTATATATGTTGGATTTTTAACCTTAACCATTTCTATATTTTGATAAGGAGCTTTTGTTATATGAATATAACACGAATTTAATGCATTTTTATTATTCTTATATTGTGTAATATCTATACCGTCTAAAGAAAAATAAGCATAATTATTGATTGTGATTTCACTAAGTGCAGACATATTATAATCTTGAGGGCTAATTGATGATTGCTTTGTATAATATAAATATATTGGATTCTTATCATTTGAACCATTATTTATATTACCCTTTGACTTAGTAAAGCCTCCATCACCTAATACAGGACACAATTCAAATATTCTATTATCATAATCTAATACATCTTCTGGAAGAGCATTTTTATCATTAGGTACATATAGATGTAAATCCTGTATCGCATCACTATAGCTAGTAGTTGTTTTATAACCTATATATACGATATTTTGATTTTTTGTACTATATGAATCAAAGCTCTTTTCTACCATATAATAGCCTTTTTGCTTTAGCATATTTCTCGCATCATCAATTTTTTTATTACTATCTAGTCCAACTAATAATATGTCAGAAATATATTTTTGTATTCCTGATGATGATTGCGTAGTACCATCTATAAATGCCTTTTCGTCGGCATATTCAACAAAGCTTTCACTTCTTTTCGCAAGCTTAATTTGGATAGCCTCTGCTCGATAGCCATATCCAACAGTACCGGCTGATTCTCCGTTTTTAGCCCATCCTAGCCAACCAATATTTTTTGAATATATCTTATAATAAATATCATATTCTTTAGCTAAATCATCTGTTAGCTTAATTTGGATAGCTTCAAATGCAGTATTTTTTCCTACAGTACCGCTTTCTTTATCATCCGATTTAAATTCTTTTTCCCAACCAAAGTTTGAAATGTGAGTTTTGTATGAAACACCACCATTCGAAGCACCTTCAATTTTTATTTTAATAGCTTCTATTGCTTTAGATTCATTTATGCTTCCTGCAAGCTCGCCATCCTTTACATAATTCTTCCAACCAACAGTTGATTGATGAACTGAATATGAAACAGACACATCACTAGC
>JAFSVH010000115.1 GCA_017450215.1 Bacilli bacterium
ATTATATTTAATAAAAATACAAATATGGTTAGTATATTTCTTATATACTTTCCTTTATTT
Organism: Bacilli bacterium; assembly: GCA_017450215.1. Classification (GTDB taxonomy): domain Bacteria; phylum Bacillota_I; class Bacilli_A; order ML615J-28; family CAG-698; genus RGIG3506. Next base: position 61 of record JAFSVH010000115.1, read on the forward strand.
TTTCATTTTTTTGTTCTCGAAGCTTTATTATTCGCTTCATGTTTACCAAAAAGAGCGTAGTTGCCCCTTGTATGGTCATCCCACCAATTCCACAGGAAGTTGCCTTATCATAATTATAATTATTTTTAAGTTCAGCATTTTTAGCCTCAATCTTATATCTCTCAGAATAAAGTTCTTTAAATTCTTCTGTTTCCATATAATCCATTTGAGCAGTATGTGTATCGCTTTTAATAGATACACTATATGTTTTTGATTTTTCTCCTTCTTTATAGCAACCATCTTTAAATGGACAATGTTTACATTTTTCCACATCAAAATAATAGCATTCTACTTGAGTACCATTTTCTTTACTTCCTTGTTTGGCTTTTTTTATTGCCATATGTCCTGCTTTACATACATACATTCCCGCATCTTTATTGAACTCAAAAACGTCCTCATTTTTTCTATTTCCATGAGTTACTATATCACTTAATTTACTAACATTTTTAATTCCATTGTCACTACAATAATCTAAATTATCTTTTTCAGAATATGCTCCATCACCAATAACTGCTTCTACTTCAATTCCATTCTTTTTACTTTCTTCAATTAAATCTTGTAATTGTTTTCCATCATGTTTTTCTCCTGTGGTTATTTTAGCTGCAGTAATAATTCTTTCTGGTGTTTGAGCTATATGAGTTTTATATCCAAAAAATGATGTATCAGCAGTTTTATGACCAACTTTTGCATCTTGATCTTTAGAGTATTCTAATTCTATTTGAGTATCTTCAACTGTTTCTTTTAAATATTCCATTTGTTCATTTATATTAGGTATTTTTTCAAATCGACCATCCTCTTTTAACAATTCTAAAAGTTCTTCACAATATTTAATTTCATCTTCTAATATTCCAGAAGCTTCACGCTTTTTAGGCATTTTATCATGCATAGATTCATCTATTTTATAAACTGATTTTCTTAGATTTTTAGCTTGTCTAATTAATTCTTCTCTAGGTGATATATGTGAAAACATAGCATTAGTATGAGTAGAATCTACAATTATTTTATTTTTTGCTTCAATTAGGCCACAATCAATAGCAATCTTAACTGTTTCAGCAATTAATTTATCCATTAGATTTCCTTCTTCATTTTTTAGTCTTTCACGTCTAAAAACAGTTAATAGACTAGGATCAATTAACTTTGTTTCTTCAGGATCATATCCTAGAAAATATTTAAATAGCATATCTGTTTTAGCACGTTCTACCAAAGCTCTATCAGATAATTTAAAATATGATTTTAATAGCAAAAACTTAAACATTCTAATAATATCTTCTGCTGTTCTACCCATAGTAGATGAATATTTATCTTTTAAATATTGGTATACAAAAGAGAAATCAACCATTTCAACCATTTGTCTCCAGAAATTATCCTTATCTATTAATAAATCATATAATTCAATATGCTTACTGAAACTTATTTCTAATTGTTTATTTTGTTTTAACATTGTATCACCATCTTTATATATATTATAGCAAAATAAAAGACCACTGTGTTAGTTTACAGTGATTTTTGTAAACATTTTCAGCAGTCTC
>JAFSVH010000116.1 GCA_017450215.1 Bacilli bacterium
GTACCTTCATAATATGTTATAGGGTTTATTGATGTAGCATTAACTATTATATTATAAAAGCCAGGACCTTGATTATTATAATACTTTAACTGCACTCTATAATCATTTACATCTACTTGATGTAAATGAGGTAAGATATTGTTAGTTACAATACTAGAGACATTTATTCCTTTATTAAAGAAATGTAAAGTGACATTACCATAATCTTCTTCATCATTCCATTCAACATCTATATAATATGTACCTTCATTAAGAGTTAATTCATAAGTATCATAACTTTCATCAATTTTTACCATATTAGAATTATAAATATTGAAATGAGCATCATTTGATATTGATATTGTATACCACCCATCACATTCTACATCAAGGCGATATAATTTGTTGTAACCTGCATTCAAATATGTTGTTACACCACTATCAGTCATGCAATCTAGATCTATGTCATCTACAATTGGAGAAGATGGTACTATTTTGTTCCTATAACTAGACCAAAATGGAGTATTTTTATATTCACAAAGTCTATTTGTTGGGACAGTGATTGTTAGATTAGATGAGCAATTATCAAAAGCATTTAGTCCTAAATTAGTAATTGGAGATTGTACTTTTAATATTTCAACTTCTTCTAAAGAAGTGCAACCATAAAAAGCATAGGCCCCTATATTTGTAACAGTTGATGGAATAGTAATTGATTCAAGCGATGTACAACCATAAAAGGCATTTGACCCTATATTCGAAAGAGTTGAATTATTCTCAAATGTAATACTTTCTAGGTTAGTACAATATTGAAATGCAGAATCAGCAATAGAAGTTACATTGGCATATATCATATTTTGCTGATAATATCTCAAATCATAAATTTGACTTGGCAATATAGGAGTTGAATTTGAACCATAATATTCATTTATAACCACCCCATTCAACTGGTAATCCCACGAAAAAGGAGAAAAGCCCTCAGTAATAATCTCAATACAAGTATAAAACGGAGTCAATATCCCTAATTCTTGTGCTTCTACCATATTGTTATTTAGCATAGCAGCAAGAGAGGAACCATCCATGAATTCCCAATCATATCTATCTAAAATACCAATTCTTACATAGCCGTTACTACTATAATTTTTTATATATCTAAACCCACCTAAAGAATTGTAAACATCTCCATCTACTGTACTAGCAAATATACCATTTGCCCATCCAGGATTTTCTTGCCCAAAGTCACCATAAAGTTCATCGTTATACCTAATTCCATCAATTTGTGAAGAATCTGAAATCACAGATACCAAATCAGCGCTTGGATAATAATCGCTATCAAGTGTATCATTATTGAGATTATGGGTTAATAAATCACTTGCCAAAGCCCATCCTCTTATATTGAAACCTGCAATCACAGCATAAACTTCCTCTAAAACAGACCAATAATATTGACAATTAGCGCATGGTGTATCAGTTAAATAATTAAGCTCATTACATGTGCAATTTGGAGAAATATTAAATAAGCCATATCTATTCAGTTCACTATATTCATCATTTTCTTCAGATGATTTATTCATACCTTGTTTTTTAAAACTAATATAGTTACTAAGTGTGTGGATTTTTTGACATGTTTCATCATGACATGTTTCATCCTCCAATTCATATGCATTCATATATTTTTGCAATAAATTACTTAAGCTTTCAATTATTTCTGCGTCACTTAATATAATTTCATTAAAATCATCATTTTCAGTCATTGCATATATTCTATTATTTAATCCAAACAAAAATAATATAAAAGTTACAACTACAACAAACAATAAATACTTTTTTATTTTCACAACAATTAATTTCTCCCTTTTACTTCAATATACTATCGCCCCTGAATATATACTATCAACTTATAATCACTTGGATAATATATTAAGTAATACTGTAACCCCTCATGATATATAAATAAATATGATTCCTCAAATGTGATTAAATCATCTTTTGGTATTTGCATTTTATTAACTCTTATTTCAGTTTTTAATTCATTAATTATTTTTTTCTCTAATTTTTCAATCGTGTATTGATCTTCTCTATCCATATCACTCTTTTTTTCTTGAAAACCATTATTAAGTAAAAACTCTTCTGGTTCCTGATCAAACTGAAAAACACAATAACTAGGATGTCTTCCATGCATAAAAATTTGTGATGAATATGCTCCAATCAAATTAGCATCTTGTGGAATGATAATTTCAATTTGCTCTTCAATACGATGCATATAAAATTCTTTCTTGTCTTCAACTTCGGTATTTGAACAACCAATAATAAATATGGAGTTCAATATTAAAAATAATATTACAATAGACATTATTTTTTTTCGCATATAATAATACTCCTATTTCTAAAAAAAACTCGGTAGCCAAACATGTAATTTCACTACTAATAAATACTAGGCTCTTTCTATTAATGGTTCAATATTTGAATTTATATTGCATAAAAAAGTATTCTACTGTGGCATAATATATACTATCAACTTATAATCATTTGGATAATATACCAACAAATAATTCCACTCTTCAAATATGAATAAATATAATTCATCAAAAGTAATTAAACTTTCTTCAGGGATTTTTAATTTATAAGTCTTATTTTCTGCTTTTAAATGATAAATTATATATTCTTCAAAATCATCAATCATTAATTGGTCATATACATCTATACCTTTTCTTTTTTCTTGAAAACCATAATTAAGTAAAAATTCTTCCGGCTCTTGATCAAACTGAAAAACATAATAACTAGGTGACATTCCCCGAATAAGTGCATGCTTTTTGTATTTTTCAATCAAATTTGCCTCTTGGGGAATATTAATATTAGTTTGTTCTTTTACAATATCTATAATATTTTTTGTTGCTTTTTTATCATTCGTACATCCTATCAGCAAGAATAATGGGAGTATTAATAATATCAGTATTTGTTTTTTCATATTATGCATTTTCTCCTATTCCACTTTATTATTTCTTTAATTATACCATTTCTTTTGTAAGCATCTACGTTTAAATTGTAATATGTGCTTCAAAAAGTAAATCGCTCACGAACCTCTAATTGAGCCAAATCTTAATACAAAATCAGCATTACTACATTCCATAACCATAGAACACACTCCGCAATTGATATTAAAAAAACAAACAAACCAAAATACCAACGAACACAAAAAGAAAAAAAACAAACGCTTAAACATATACTAATCCTCGTTTTTATTAATAAATAATTGCTTATCAATTTTTCTATCAAGCTTTAAAGAATCATTATCCATACTTATTTGAAACACTTTATAAAATATGTATTCATAAATTAAATCATTATTTTTTTCATAAATATCAAATTTCATTTTTTTATCATAGAAATTATCCACACTATTATTTAATAGTATTCCGATTACACATTCTTCATTTGTATTTATTGAATCTAAAGATATTGATTTTGTAATATATGTTGCATAATTTAATGTTCCTTTTTCATTAATTATTCTTATTTTTTCTTTTGAAATATCATGGATAGATATTTCAAATATCTGTTCAACAAAGTTAATGCCTTTGCCAATTAAAAAACCATATATTTTCCAATCACTTGGTTTCTTATATTCCAAATAATAATCAACATAGTCATCAAAAACCCCATAATATATATTAAGAGTAATTGTATCATTTTCAATTCTCGCCTTATAGTCCACTGAAATTCCAGACATTACTTCGCCATTTGGATTATAGAAAGAAAAGCTAGATATTTCTTCATTATCACTTACACTTAGCTCATTGACGTGCACACTACATCCAACTAAAAGTAATAAAAAAAGAAAAAGAACTTTAATTTTTGTTTTTCTCATACGTCACCTCAAACACAATTATATCATTCATAAAAGCCGAGGTAAATAAATTTCTTTATAAATATATAATAATTAATCTTAAAAGGTTAATTCTTATGATAAACATTAGAAAAATCTAATCTAATGTAAGCAATCAATAACAAGCATTCTAACATTTCTACCAATAAATTAGATTATAATTAATGTGAAAACATCGTAGCATATTTTTATTATTAAAACTAGTTTTCATTAGATCATTATAAAGAAGAAAGCCTAATAATCTCAAAACAAATAATTTCATATAAATATTATATATTAAAAATTCTAACTAATTATATGAATAATAATTAGTTAGAATTCTTGTTTCTATATTCCTAATTTTATTAGTTTATTAAATATTAATAATTAAAGTTAGCTTCAATTTTAGTTTTTTGCCCATTTAACATATAACTTAAAACTAATGAAGCAATTTTACCATCATTAACTTTTAATTCAATAGCACCATCACTAGCATTGCTACCAACTAATGATTCTAATCCAGCACTTGTAAGTTTAGCACTTAGTGCTCCACTTTCTATCTTTATATCAGCTAAGATTTCTTCTTTTAAATCTAATTTATAAGCTGCATCAACTGTGCCAGTTTTTTCTTCATTGTTATATTCATCTTCACTATCTAAATCATTTAATTTTTTGATTTGAGCAGTATAAGCGAATTTACCATTTTGTAGTGTATAAGCTGCAGTTTCTTTATAAACTTCAAAATCACCTTGAGTAATAGTAGTAACAAGTGTGAAGCTAGCACATTCATCACTAGTTGCTTCTAATGCTTTTTCTAAATCAGTCTTTTCAACTGTAGTATTTCCATCACAGGCAACTAAAAATAAACATAAAGAAAGAACTAAAACAAATATATATTTAAATAAATTTTTAATATTTTTCTTCATCTTATTTACCTCCTTTAACTTTATTAGCTGCTTCAATTGATTGATTCATCTTTGCAATTATTTCAGCATAATCATTAATAGCTTTTTGCAATTTACTTAATGCAGCACTATCAGCCTTTGCTTCATCAATGATTTCAAGTTCAGCTTGTGCTTCTTTTATAGCACTACGTGAAGTAAGAACATTATTTGCATCAATTCTACTTACAATTGCTTTGAAATCATCATCACTCTTAGCTTCACCAATTGTGATAGTTTTCTCTAATGCATCCATGCCAATTCCATCATAAGTAGCAGATGTAGCTTTAATTGATGTCTCACCTTCGCTTAAAGCCTTAAATGTAACTTTAACTAATTGTTTTTGTACATCTTCTTTTTGAGGATTAACAAAGCTACAATTAATCAGGCCATCACCTAATGTATAATTACAGCCATCAACACTTACAACTTGTAATTTTTCTTTATCATATTCAAGTTTGAAATTAAGATTTGTGAAATTATCAATCTTTGAATATAACTTATATTCAAATGTACCTTTTGCTTTTATCTCTTCACTAGCTTCATCAATTAAAACTGGAATTTTATCTACTACATCAAGTGTCCATTCCTTAATAACGAAATTACCAAAATTATCTTCAAATCTTACTTTGAATGTATGTTGTCCTTTTGGTAGAGGTACTAAAGCACTTGGTGTCCATGATATATGGTAACCACCACTAATTTCTGATACTTGAACATTAGTTAATAATTTACCATCATAATAGAATTTAAGTGCATCTTTATTAATACCTGTATCATCATCTTTAATATCGAATGAAACAGTTTGAGTTGTTAAATAAGTTTCACTTTCTGGATTTATATTTTCAATATATGGACTATTGAAATCATCATTCTTAAATCCATAAACAGCTCTTAAAGAATCAACATAAATAACACCATTAATTCTTTCAGATTCAGTAACACCCATAACTCTTACTAAATAAACAACACTAATTGGATATTTAATAGTCGTATCAAGTGGTGCTTCTAGATATTTCCAACCAACCCAATCAACATGAAGCTCTCCAGTTTGACCTTCAGCTGAGAAGTCAGCATATTTAGCTGCACTTGATCCACTTTCAGAATATTGAAGTCTAATCCAAGCGCCTTGTGCAGATGGTGTTGCATAAACCCACATACCAATTGCTGTTGGAGTTCCAGGAATTGTAACTGAAGATCCTCTACCAATTTGAGTACCAACTGTTCCAGTAGTTCCCTTTAAATTGAATTCAATCTTAAGTGATTTCTCGCCAAATTTTACATATTCTAAATCAGTATTAATAGAACAAGATCCAGTACCACCATTAACTTGATTGTTTCTCCATTGACCAGTTCCGTTTCCACATTTATCATTTTCAAAACCAGTAATTTCTTGTGGTAAAGCACCAATAGTTACTAATACTTTAGCAGATGCTTTTCCATGACTTACATAGATATAACCAGTCTTACCAGAATCACTTGTAGCAGTAAATACACCATGATTATCAATTGTACCAATTGCTTCATCACATGTCCATGTGAATGATTCATTTGAACATTCTAATAAATCACTACCATTATAAGCTTTAACACCTAATGTAGTCTTCTCTTTTGGACCTGATGCAATATTATTAACTGTTGTATATAATTCTGTAACTGTATTTGTTACACTAACATCAACATAGGTAGTAGCATTTCCAGATGTAATTTTAATCTTACCACTTCCAGTTCCTTCTTTAGCTTTGAACTTTCCATCAACGATTGAACCACAATCGCCTTCAACACTCATATTATAATCAGGAACAGCTTTTGGATTATATTTGCCATCTGTAGCTTTAACAGTAATATCAACAACAGTGTTTTCTAATACAACTAGATTATTAGGATAAGCATGTAATAATGTATCACTTCCAACATTAGTATCATAATCTTTCTTTAATACTAATAATAAAGCATCACTATCATTACGTTCTTGACCATCAGAAGGTGAGTTAACTGTTGTAAGCTTAGAATCACCAGGAAGTCTAATAGTCATATTAGATGATCCACCACCATCCATTCTAATAGCAGCAACACAACCTAAACTCTTCATATATTCAGCACAAGCTTGGTCAGTCAAACCTACAGAAAGTAATGGTTGTCTTCCATCAACTACCCATAAAACGATAGTACCATCAGCTTTATAACCAATAGTAGTTCTTGGGTGAACTGAAGGATCTCCCATATGAACTAATTCACCATCTTTTAAGATTTCATAGAATCCACAAATAGATTGAGCTACTTTACTCCAATCATGACTACTATCATTATTAGTGATATTGAATGTAATAGTATCATTAGCTTTAAGTCCACCTAAAGCACTTAAACTAGGACCAACTAATAATAATTTACCTTCAGCTAATTTAGTTCTAGAATCAGTTGTAGCATTTTCCTTAATGCTTTCAACTGTTGCTGTAAATGGTGAACCAATTTTAACATCACCACTAGTAAGTTTTAAAACAACTTCACATGAATTTGCAAGAATTCTACTATCTTCAGCAAAATCACTTGTTAAAAGGTAAATATCATTATTTGCAGTTTTCTTTTGTTTATTAATATGTTGGAAACTAATTGCATTTCCACCATTTACATTATATGAAAAACTTAAATCAGATGTTCCAATAAACATATGGCCATCATCATAAATAGCAAAACTATCATAGCCACTCTTACCACTATTAGCACTAATAACACGACCATTTTGAATTATAGTACCAACAGTAACACCATTACTTGTATCAAATGGCGAAGCATTAACACCAGCAATAACAGTGTAGCCTCTACTTTGAGCAAGTGCAATGTTTGTGGAAATAGTGTCTCCACCAAATTCATATTCACCGAACACAGCAAGAGCTTCTACTCCACTATTAACTGGATCATATTCAAGAACATAATTTCTTTGAGGACTACCATTATCACTTTGTGTATAAGTATATGTAACCTTATCCATAATTGTTCTTGAATAAGTTTGCTTAACTGTTCCAATACCTGCAGCATTAACAACTACAGAATAAGCAAAGAACATAGCAATAACTAACATCAAAATTAAAAACGAATTTAAAACTTTGAATATTCTTAATTTATTCATACAATCAATCTCTCCTTTTCGATTTGTATTTACAAATCCATTATAGCATTTTTACCATTTGATGTAAACAATAAAAGAAGTATAGAGATAATAATCAAGAAAACAAAACAAATAAAATAAAATCCTAAACAAAAAATGAAAAATCATCTTTTGAATAGGATTTATAATAATTAAAAAAATTAAAATTAATTAAAAATAATCAAGAAATTAAAAATCAACAAAATAATACATATATTAATATCAATTTATAAATACCATTTTAATTTAATTCTTTAAGCATTAAGCTGTTTTATTTTTTATTTTCGTCTTAATTCTAGATATAGTATTATACACTTTTCTACATTCAATTTTCTTAGCCTTTGCTATTTCAATTGGTTTATAGCCTTGGCTAATAAAATTTAATATTTCTAGCTCTAATTCACTAAAGCCATAGTCTTTATATTTATCTCTAATTGAATCAACTTCAAATTCACTTTTTTCTTCTTTAATCATCTCAGGAAATTCAACTAAAGTAACATTATAAAAATATTTCTTCTCTTGATTAAGCAATCTTTGAAATCGATAGATTAATAGCATTGAGAAATACATTGTGAATGTTTTTCCTTTATATTCATTAAAATTCCTTATTGCTTCATCAAGAACAATCAAACCTTCTTGAATATAATCATCTCTATATTTAGGTTTAATACGAAAATCTTTTATCTTTTGATTAATCAAATGTTGATATTTATAAACCATTGCATTGTAAGCTTCTTCACTACCTTCTTCAATCAAATATAACAATTCAAAATCGTTATACTTGATATACACAAATACCTCCACTTACTTTTGATTTCGGTTTCTTATTATTTCATAGACAAGGATTCCACAAGATACTGAAGCATTTAGCGAATTAACATGACCAAGCATTGGAATTTTTACTAAAAAATCACAATTCTTTTTCACAAGTTCACTAACACCAAATCCTTCACTACCTATCACTAAACAAATTGGCATGTCATAACGACATTTATCATACATAACACTTTTCTCTTCATATTCAGCACCAACTATAAAATATCCTTTTTCTTTAAGATATCTAATAGTTTGTGTTAAATTAGTAACTTCACAGACTTTTACCCACTCTATTGCACCTGTTGAAGTTCTTGCAACTGTTTCATTTAATCTTGTGCTTCTGTTCTTACCAATAATAACTCCATCAACACCAGCAGCATCACATATTCTCAATATAGCACCTAAATTATGAGGATCATCTAAAGAATCTAGCATTACTAATAAAGGAAAATGATTATCAGAATGATTATCATTATTTGAAATCACTTCTTCAAGTGAATAATATTTATAATCATTAACTAAAGCAACTACACCTTGGTGTAATACTTTAGTTTTAACTCCTATTAATTTATCTAATTCTTTATCACTAACAATCTTATAATTTATTTTCTTTTCTTTTGCTATTCTAAAGAAAGGGTGATCAGCACTATTTAGATACAATAATTTCACATTATTGTTATCAATTGATTCCTTAACACTATTTTTACTATATACGTAACCCATATTTCTACCTAGAAACCAATATTAAAATATTATTTATTATTAATAATATCAATAGCTTTATTAATTATTTCATCTAATCTTTCAAATCTTTCTAGTAAATATAAATATCCTATAACAGCTTCAAAACCAGATGCATTAATATATTCAACGCTACTATCTTTATAATTATGATTTCTTCCTCTTTTGAATATTTCCATCTCTTCTTCATCAAGAATCAAAGATTGGATTATTTTATATTGGCTTGTTCTACTTACATATTTAACACATTCATCATGAAGTTTTCCTAAATTAGTAATACCCTTATCTAAGCAATATCTTCTAATTCTTTCTTCATAATATGCATCACCAATGAATGCTAAAACGGCACCATTTAATAATTTATAATCATTTTCTTTCATATCTATAAATACATTTATATAATTTAAATAATTATATTCTTTTCATTAATGATTGCTCGATATTTATCAGCACTTTCGAAATCTTTATTTCTTCTTGCTTCATTCCATTTATTTACAATATCAACTTCTTCTTCACTTAATAAAGTATTTTCAAAATCAATGCCTAAAACCCATAACATTTCATCAAACAATGATAATAGTTCTTTGGCATATTCAGGATCTAATTCTTTTGATCTATAGCTTGTATTAATTAATTTTAATACTTTATAAATAACAGTAATTGCATTAGCTGTATTAAAATCATTAGACATCTCTTTAATGAATTCGTCTTTTAGATTTAATAATTCATTATTTTGGATTTTTATTTGATAATCTTTAATGCCATAATCAATTTGCATTTTATGAGCAAAAGTAAGCTTTGCTTTTTTGATTTTCTCGTAATCACTCTTTGCTTGGTCTAATAATTCTTGTCTAAAATTAAGTGGTTGACGATATGGTACCATAAGCAATATTAATCTATATGCGCCATAACCAATTTCTTTAACTAAGCCCTTAGCATCAATTACATTGCCTAATGACTTACTCATCTTCTCACCATTTAAATCGACTCTACCATTGTGCATCCAATATGAAGCAATGTAATTGTGGTTAATCACTGTAGATTGTGCAATTTCATTATCATGATGTGGGAATTTAAGATCTAAACCACCACCATGAATATCAATCTTTGGACCAAGAATATTATTAATCATAACAACACATTCTGTATGCCAGCCTGGTCTTCCTTTTCCCCATGGAGAATCCCAATTCTTACCAACTATCGTCTTCTTCCAAAGTGTAAAATCTGCAGGATTCTTTTTGTTTTGATTTTCTTCTATTCTAGCACCACTAATTAAATCTTCAACTCTTTGACAGCTTAATATTCCATAATTTTCTGCTTTTGAAATATCAAAATAAACATCATCTCCACTCACATAAGCCCCATCCTTTTTCACAAGTTCATCAATGAATGAAATAATATTGTCCATATTTTCTGTTACTTTAGGATTTTTATAATGAGGTAAGCAATTAAGTAATTTATAAGTTTCTAAAATAGATGCTATATATCGTTCAGATATTGTTGATTCATTTACACCTTCACTCTGTGCTTTTTTGATAATCTTGTCATCAATGTCAGTAAAATTAGATACAAATTTTACATTATATCCAAGATATTTGAAGAATCTAGCAACACAATCAAAAAATACAATAGGACGTGAATTACCAATGTGCATATCATTATATACTGTTGATCCACATACATACATTGTAAGTTCATTTTCTTTTAAAGGTTTAAATTCTTCAATCTTATTAATTAGAGAATTATATAATTTAATCATAATTAGCCTCTTTCTAAATGCAATCTTCATAAATCGCATTTATATATTTTAATAAATCTTCAGGATTTAATTCCATTTGCAAACCAACTTTACCAGCAGATACACAAATAGTACAAAATAGCATAGCAGTATCATTAATAACTGTCTTAAATTGTTTTTTCATTCCCACTGGACTACATCCACCATGAATATAACCAGTCAATGGTAATAATTCTTTTTGAGTAATCATTGCAATAGATTTAACTCCAACAGCTTTAGCTGCTTTCTTTAAATTTAGAGTTTCATTAACAGGAATACAGAACACAAAATGCTCATTTGTGTTGCTAACAGTAACTAAAGTTTTAAAAACTTCTTCGCAATTTTTTCCTACTAGCTTAGCAACATTTACACCATTTGTTTCGGTTTTATCATATTCATGAAGTATATAATGTATTCCTTCTATATCTAGTAAGCGCGTTGCATTAGTCTTTTCCATCAACATCAAACCTCAAAATCACAATACTATTTAATAATTAAAATCCATTCTTATATTACCAATTTTACCACCTAGAAGACTTTATTTCAAGAAATAATAATCTAGCCAATATAAAAAGAGCTTTTATAAAAAGCTCTCATTTTAATTAACCTGATATTCTTTCATTAGCATTAATAGTAGCAATTTGTTTAGCTGTTGCTTTAGGGAAGGTAATAACAAATTTAGTACCTCTTGGTATATTATCATATACCTCAATTCTTCCTCTTTGCAATTTAACTAATGTATAAGCAATAGATAAGCCTAAGCCATTACCACCAGTTTCTCTACTTCTTGCTTTATCTTCACGATAGAAACGATCAAATACTTTTTGTTTTGCTTCATCAGAAAGTCCTATTCCTGTATCAGCAATTTGAATGTGAACTTCATCTTTTAATACTCTAGCTGAAATCCTGATAGTATCTCCTGCATTAGTATATTTAATTGCATTATCAATATTGATAATGACAATTTGTTTGAATTTATCTTTATCAAGATAAACTAAACAATGCGTTCCTTCATATGTAATATTACGTTCACTCAATGAACCAATTTCGAAGAATGGTTCAACAATCTCTTTCAATACATCATCAACATCAAATAGACTATAAGTAATTTGAATAGTGTCTTTATCATTTCTAGCCAAGGTCAATAATTCTTGAGTCAATTTAGTAAGTCTTGATATTTCATTTAAAGCTATAACCAAATCTTCACTAACATCATAAACAGTCTTATTAGGTTGTGACAAGACATTTTCTATCTTACTTCTAACTACCGCAAGTGGTGTTCTTAATTCATGAGAAGCATCACTTACGAAATTAGTTTGTCTACTAACGAATAATTCAAGTGGTTTAGTACCTTCTCTCATCATAAAGAAACCTAATACAAATGATAATAAAAGACTAAAGAAACTAGCAATAATATAACTTGAAATAATTCTTTCTCTAGCAATTACTGCACCATTAACATTAATATATACTTTAACATAACCTATTTGACCTTCTATCTTCATATTTTCTCTAGTTATTTTTTGACAATATGAAAGATAATAGAAATTATCAATTGATGTTAAAACATAAGTTTCAAGAGGTACACTAAGCTGAAAATCTTCAATAACAGCATTCATCATACTATCATTAAAAACTGCACCTGAAATACTATAATCAACAACTAGATTATTTTCATCAACATAAAATATTACCGAAATCATTGAAGGGTCTAAAATTTGAGGAAACCCACCCCCTGGACCTCCAGGATTACCTCCAGGCATATTGTTTTGATTTTCATCAAAATGACTACAATATTCTTTCATTGATCTTTCCGCATCTCTATAATAAGACCTAGTTATTGAAAAGAATAATACTAAACCAATAACTAAGAAAAGTAGAATAAAACCACCAGCAAAGCTCAAAAAGTAGATTACTCTATATTTATAGATTAATTTTTGGAAAGATGTTAACGACTTAGTTCTTTTCACTCCACATATAACCTACATTTCTTAAAGTTTTTAAATAAGTATGATAATTGTAAGGTTTAAGTGATTTTCTTAAATTACTTACATACACTTCAACAACACTCCAAATAGTATCACTATCAAAGCCCCAAATACGATTAAATAATTGTTCCTTTGGAATAATGATTTCTTTGTTTCTTACTAGATATTCTAAAATATCATAAGTCTTACCAATAATATTAACAATTTCACCATTAATTGTTACTTTCTTTTGATTTAAATCGAAAACCATATCTTTAAATACTACTTGATTATTATCAAAATTATTATTGTATCTTCTAAGTAAAGCTTCAACTCTTGCGATTAATTCATCACGATAAAAAGGTTTAGTCATATAATCATCCGCACCCATCTTTAAGCCTTTAACCTTGCTAGAGATTCCATCTTTAGCAGTTAACATTAAAACTGGGCAAGCACCTACTTCTCTAATCTTTTCAAGAATTGTGAAACCATCTACATTAGGTAACATTACATCTAGAATAATTAAATCATAAATATTATATTCAACTGCATCCATTGCAGCAGCACCATCAAAAATTCCTTCAGTTTCAGCAATTTTGCTTAACATATCACAAATATCTCTGTTTAAGTTTTTATTGTCTTCAACAACTAAAATTTTCATAATTCACACCATTCCTTTCTATTTATAAATAGAATCATTATTTATAAATAAATTATAATAAAGCATAATTAAATGAATCTTAATAATAATATAAATAATATAAATATTAATAATATTATTAATAGTCATTTAATGTATTATATTATACATTTATATTATATCTTATTTTATTTGTTAATAAAATAAATATTAAACTATTTTTTTAATAGACTATCAAAATAAAAATATCTAACCAATAAATTTGGCTAGATATCTTTATTAAATCTTCAACACTGAAACAATTAGAATAACTAACGTTTAGAGTATTGTGGTGAACGACGAGCAGCTTTAAGACCAGGTTTCTTACGTTCTTTAGCACGTGGATCACGTGTAACTAAACCAGCCTTCTTTAAAGTTCCTCTAAAATCTGGATTAACTTCCATTAATGCTCTAGTGATACCGTGACGTACAGCACCAGCTTGACCAGAAATACCACCACCGCATACATTAACACTGATATCATAACTTGATTCAGTTCCTGTTAATGTTAATGGTTGTAAAACGTCTAAACGAACTGCTCCATTTGGAAAATAGTCAGCAAAAACACGACCATTGATAAGAATCTTACCAGAACCAGGTGTTAAATAAACTCTAGCTATAGAGCTTTTACGACGGCCAGTTCCATAATATTTAACTTCTTGTGCCATATTATTCCTCCTATCCTCTCAATGTGTAAACTTCAGGTTTTTGAGCTTGTTGCTTATGTTCAGTTCCGCAATATACGAACAACTTACGATACATATCAGCACCTAAAGAGTTCTTTGGAAGCATACCTTTAACAGCAGCTTCTACAACCTTTTGAGGTTGTAATTCTAACATTCTTTCAGCAGTTCTAACTCTTAGACCACTATTATATCCAGTATGATGGATATAAAGTTTCTTTTTTAATTTGTTTCCAGTTAAAGCAACTTTTTCAGCATTAACTATAATTACGTAATCACCGCAATCAACATTAGGAGTATAAGTAGGTTTATGTTTACCCTTTAATAAAGTAGCAACTTCAGTAGCTAATCTACCTAATACTAATCCTTCAGCATCGATTACATACCATTTACGCTCAACTTCTTGAGCCTTTTGCATATAAGATTTATTCATTTTTGGTATCTCCTCTTAAAAAATTTTTTATTATTTTATTTTTAAAAATAACTTATTTAATCATGTGGATGTTGATTAAACAATTAATTTTTTAGGTATTTGGCGTAATCAAATACCTTGAGGGCTTTTATTTTGTGGGATACAAAATGTACCTTTTACATTTTACTATATGTGTAAGAAAATGTCAAAGGGAAAATTATTTTTTTTATTATTTTCATATATATTATAAAAAGCTTGATACATATTGTATCAAGCTTAATAATTTGTAGAGCCTTTATAAAAACTCTTATTCATTATTTTTTAAAATCTTATTATATCCTTTACCAAATTTAACACATTTAGATACTCTAGATAAAGTGGCTGAAGATATTTTTGTTTTCTTAATCACTTCTTCATAAGTGTAACCTTCAATAAGAAGTCTTGCTGAAGTGATACGCTGAGCCATTTGTTCTATTTCTTTATATGTGCATAAATCATCAAATAAATCAGAACAATCTTCTATGTTTTTAACATCGATTATTGCTTGATATAATTCTGCTATTTGATCTACTAATTTAATTTCACTTAAATCAACATTTTTATTCATTTTTCATCCTTTCATACGAAGCAATAAATTGCTTTGTATCATCATTAGCAGGATTGTCAAATACTTCACTAGGCGTACCGAATGAAGCAACTTTCCCTTTACTTAAGTGTAACACTTTATCTGATATATTTCTAGCAAATTCCATTTCATGTGTTACGATTATCATAGTAATTTTGAATTCATCTTTCAATTCTTTTATAACCTTCAATACTTCACCAGTTAATTCTGGATCTAATGCTGAAGTGGGTTCATCGAAGCACAAGATGTCAGGTTTTAATACCATAGCACGAGCAATGGCAACACGTTGCTGTTGCCCACCAGATAATTCACAAGGGTAATTATCTTTCTTTTCTTCTAAACCAACTTTCTTTAATAATTCTAAAGATTCTTCTTCGATTTGTTTATTATCTAAATAATTTAATCCTTTTTTCTTTCGCTCTTTTTCTCTTAATTCTAAAGGAAGCATTATATTTTTTAAAGCAGTATATTGAGGAAATAAATTAAATTGTTGGAAAACTAAACCATAATGCTTCCTGTTTATACTAATTTTCTTATTCTTAGGATTTTTTCTATCTCCATATTCTTCATCAAGTATTATTTCTCCATTGATACTAACAGCACCACCATCAATTGTTTCTAAATAATTTAAGCATCTAAGTAATGTAGTCTTACCATTACCACTTGATCCTATTATTGATAATACTTCACCAAGTTCTAAATCAAAGCTTACATCTTTTAATACTTCTACTTTACCAAAGCTTTTTTCAATATTTCTAACTTCTAAAAATGCCATAATTACACCTTGAAATAACTAAGTTTCTTTTCTACTTTTGATAATATTATTGTTACTATTCCATTAAATATAAAATAAAATAAACCAGCATAGAAGATTGGCCATATCAATCCAGTCTTTAATTTCAAATTAGCAACAAACATAAGTTCAGTAACTGCAATTACATTAGCAAGTGATGTATCTTTAATTAATGTAATTACTTCATTACTCATAGGAGGAATAATTCTTTTTATAACTTGAAGTAATATTACTTTAAAGAATATTTGTCTTTTATTCATTCCTAAAACTTCAGCAGCTTCATATTGACCTTGAGGAATACTTTGAATTCCACCACGATATATTTCTGAGAAATAAGCAGCATAATTAACTGAAAAAGCAACTAAAGCTGCAATAAATCTCGATGAGAAAGAACTATCAAACCATTCCCATCCAGTATTTATCATTGGCCATTGAAAATCAAATAATAAACCTGGTACATAGAATATAACAAATATTTGTAGCATTAAAGGAGTACCTCTAAGTATTAAAACAATAAATTTCATAAATATACTTAAAGGTTTTACCTTAGACATCGTACAAAAGCACATTAATAATCCTAAAGGTAAAGAAAATAATAATGTGAATGTAAATAAAAATATAGATATAGTAAAACCATTTAATAATTCAGATGTAATCTTCCAAAACATAGAGATTCCTTTCGTGAAATAATTACAAACACATTTTTTGTGTTTGTAATTATTCCTTTTTTGCTATTTATTTTTCTTTGTATTTATTTTTTTTAAATTATTTTTTATTTTTGTTTTTATTCATTTTTATTCAAATGCTTTATCATTGATAGCAACGCCATATTTTCCAGCTAAAACCTTTAATGAACCATCTTTATATTTCTTTGCAAGGAAAGCATTTAATTCTTTTATAATATCACTACCTTGTCTTGCACCTACTGCAAATACTTCTTGTTCAAAAGAAATCTTATCAGCTGCAATAATTACAAGATCAGTATATTCACCTTTACCCACTACTGAATAAGCCATTGTGTAGTCGATAACAGCAGCAGCACTTGTTCCTGCTTTAACTTCATTTAAAGCATCTAATTGAGCATTAACTCTATTAGGAGTTACAATATCACTTATAACAGTATCACCAGCAGAACCTTTTTCTACTGCTACTTGCTTACCTTTTAGGTCATCACTTGTGTTATATCCACTTTCATTTCCTTTTTTCACAACAACACATTGATAATTTGTAGCATAAGCAGTACTGAAATCAATCTTTTTACCAAGTTCTTCACTAGCAGTCATACCATTCCAAATTAAATCAATATATCCACCATCTAATTCCATTACTTTTTCATCCCATGAAATAAGAGTAAATCTAGCTCTAATTCCTAATTCCTCAGCGAATTCATTTGCTAGGTCAGCATCAAATCCAATAATAGTTTCACCATCTTCAGCAAAATAATCCATAGGATCATAAATAGTAATACCTACATTAATAACACCAGCATCTTTTACTTTCTCTAAATCAGTTTTATTACCCTTACAACCAACAAGAGCAAATACAAAAGCTAATACAGCAACTAACATAATTCTAACAAATTTAATTTTTTTCATAATCTTTCTCCTTCTTTTACTTTAACAATTTAATGTATTAAAGTTATTTATACATCGATTATACTTTAACACATTAAAGTTGTAAAGTGTTTTTTATCGATTTATCCTATGTAAATGTTTTCAGAGGTGAAAAATAAAAAAAGATATTCAAAATGAATATCTTTTATACTTTATTCCATCTTAACTTTTGTATGCTTAACTTCATCACCAGTAGGGTTAGAAATAGAATAACCAATGTTAGTTAAGTGGTCAGCACATCTTTCTAATTCAGTTAATAAATTAGAATGGAATGGTGTTAATTCATTATTGCATTCATTATTTTTAATTCTATCAAAATGATGATTACTAAATTCATCTTTCATATCATCAGTCATTTCTTCTAATTCATGCAATCTTTGTAAATCTTCATATCTTAAATCCATGAATATATTTCTAGATAGTTCAAACATTTCTTGTAATACTTCTGCATAACGATTGAATTCTTCTTTTGCAAGTTTAGAAAATTCTAAATCTTCTGCTTGCATTTTTTTAGCCATAGATAAAAAGTTACAAGCATGATCACCAATACGTTCTATATCGTTTATTACATGGTAATACGCACCTATCTTTGCTTCATCATGAAGAGTAGCTTTCGTTGAAAGCTTAATCAAATAGTCAGAAATAGTAGTATTAAGAAAATCTATCTCTTCTTCTCTTGTCTCAATTTCCTTAGTTGTTGATAAATCCATATTCAACATTGCATCAATTCCTAAAAATAAATTGATCCTTGATAATTCTAACATTCCTTCAATTTCTTTTTTAACTTGAATAATAGCGACTGATGGTGTATTAAGCAAATTATCATCAATATGATGTAGTGCTTCCCGCTTCTTTAAAGTATCTTTATCTTTAAACACTTTATTTGCTGTCTTTTCAAATAATCCTACACAAGGTAAGCACAAAATCAAGAATATCAAATTATAAATAACAGTAAACAAAGCTAATAATATTGCAACATCATCTTGAGGAACACCACCCAACCAATTTACCAATGAAGACGCAAACAACCAAATTATAATAGTACCAGTAATAGCACCTAATGTTCTTAATATAATAGCAGAATAAGTGACACGCTTTGACAAAATATTACTTTTTAGAGATGCTAGTAATGTTGGTAGCAACGCTCCAATAGTAGCACCTAAAACTAAATAGAAACCAGAAACTAATAATTCAGGATTAGCTGCAACCATGACGATAACAATACCATTGGTTGCACTACTAGATTGAGTAAGCATAGTAAGTACTAACCCAAACAACATCAAAAGCAAAGGAAAACTAATTGTTGATAGAAGGTTAACAATACCATTTTGGATTGTTGGAACGGAGAAAGCACCTTTCATCGCTTCCAAGCCAAAGAATAATATTCCAAATCCAATTAATATTTGACCAATACTTCTTAAGCCTTCACTTTTAAAGAATCCAAATATAAAACCTATAAATGCAGTAAGCATTAAAAAGATAGAGAATGAAAACGATGATAATGCAACTAGCACACCGGTAATGGTTGTACCGACAAATGCACCTAGCATTAATGACATACCTTGTGAATAAGTCAAAGCACCAGCATTCAAAAAACCGACAACCATAACAGTAGTTGCACCACTTGATTGAATAATAGCTGTTGTCCCTGCTCCAATTGCAGCAGATGCAACACGATTGTTCTTTATTTTTTTAAACAATCTTCTTATAGACCTACCTGCACAAGTTCTAAGTCCAGAAGACATAAAATTCATGCCTGTAACAAATACTACTAGGCCTACTAATAAATATATTATTTGTTTAAGTATTTCCATTTTCTCCTCCGAAATGCAGTCTTTTACGTTTTTATATTTTATGTAATAAATTATTCGTATTTCAAATAATCAAAGCTTTTTAGCTTATCGCTTTCTTCTTGAATTTACCTTGTATTCCTTTTACTACTTCAAAATAGATAAAAGCTTTTGGATCAACTTGCTTCATCAATCTTCTATAATCTTCTACTTCGTAACTTAAGCAAACACATTCTAAAACATATTTTTCTTCACCACTATATCCACCTTTAGCAGGAAATATTGTAATACCATGGTCAAAGTGTTCAATGATTGCTTTATTCACTTCTTCAACATTCTTAGTAATAATAGTAATCTTATGATAGTTATAAATCTTATAAATCCGATCAAGTACAATATGACTTACAGCCATTCTAATAATAGTATAAATACCAACTTCAATATTAAAATTATTAACAGCAATACCTAATACAACTACTACTAAGTCAAGTGTGAAAGACACATAAGCAAATGATTTATCAGTCTTAAAGCTAAATGCTTGAGCCACAATATCCATGCCACCTGTACTAGCACCATATTTAAGTGTAATGCCACAAGCTAAACCAGCTAAAACTCCACCAAGAACTGATAAAGTGATTTTTCCATATGAATCATCACCAACTAAATTTTTAAAAGGATCAAAGCCAGTATCATAAATCTTTTGGAATAAGAACAAACAAACAGTTTGAACTAAAACAGATGCTAAAGATAGAATAGCAAATCTTTTACTAACTTTCTTGAAACCAATTAAAAATAATGGGATATTAGCAGTTGCAACTAATACAGATTTCAATATTGGTTTATGAAATATATTATTTGCAATTATTTGGCAAATACCAGTAACACCACCAGCATAGAATTCACCTTTATCTAAGATAAATACAATTGTAAAACAATAGATAAGTGAACCAAATGTCATTCCAAACCAACTTAAAAATACACGATTATGAAATAACTTATTCATTATTTATTTCCCTCGCTAATTTTTTTAAGTTCAACAGCTGGATCTAATCTCTTGAATAAGACTACAGGTTTTTCAATTACTTTTAGATTAATATCTTCTAAGAACTTTAAATTCTTTAAATCAGTTAATTCTTCATTATCAATTAAACCTAATTCTTCATACATAATCTTACTAGCATCAACTAATACAGGATTAATTAGTACACTAGTTACACGCAATACTTCATATAAATGGTACATTACAGATTGTAATTTATGGTTTATTACTTCATCATTATCTTTTTCTTTTGCTAGAACCCAAGGCATAGTTTCATCAATGTATTTATTTGCTCTACTAATTAATGACCATATTTTAGATAAAGCTGATTGGAATGAGAAATTAGCATAATCAATTATAGCACCACTAATTACATCTTCTACTAATTCTTCAATTTCTTTATCTACATCATTAATACCTTCTACTTTTTTAATTACTCCACCATAGTATTTATTAATCATTGAAATAGTTCTACTTGTAAGATTTCCTAAATCATTAGCTAAATCTGTATTATAACGATCAATAAATCTATCCCAAGAGAATAAGCCATCATTACCAATCGGCATTTCTTTAACTAGATAATATCTAAGTGCATCTAATCCATAATTATTTACAACTTCCATTGGGTAAACCATATTTCCTTTTGATTTACTCATCTTTCCATCTTTCATTTGTATCCAACCATGAACTTGAAGTTTAAAGTTAATTGGAATATTCAAAGACATTAACATTATAGGCCAATATATTGCGTGGAAACGCAAAATATCTTTACCTACAACATGAACAACTTTATCACAATTCAACCAATATTTTTTATATTGTGCGTCTTTATCACTATTATAATCAATGGCACTTAAATAATTAAGTAATGCATCAATCCATACATAGACAACATGTTTTGGATTAGATAATACTGGAATACCCCATTTGAATGATGTTCTACTTACGCATAAATCTTCTAGTCCATGTTCAATAAATGAAACAACTTCATTCTTCCTTGATTCAGGCGCAATAAAGTCTGGATTATCCTTGATAAAATCAAGTAATTTATTTTCATATTTCTTTAAATTTAGAAAATAACATTCTTCTTTTACGATTTGAGTAGGTCTTCCACAATCAGGACATGTATCATTTTCACCTAATTGAGTCTTTGTGAAATAAGCTTCACAAGGCATACAATAATTACCTTCATAAGAGCCTAAATAAATGTCACCATTTTTAAGCATCTTTTCAAAGCATTCTTGAACTAATTTAACATGTTTTTCATCACTTGTTCTAATAAAGCCATCATTGCTGATTTTTAAATTAGCCCATAATTCTTTAGTTTCTTCTGCAATCTTATCAACAAAAGCTTGTGGTGTAATTCCTGCATTTTTTGCAGCAGTTTCAATCTTCAAGCCATGTTCATCCATTCCTGTTAAATAATATGTATCAACACCTAAATTGCGATGAAATCTAGAAAAGCAATCACAAGCAATTGTAGTATAAGAATTACCAATATGAACTTTTCCACTTGCATAATATATTGGTGTTGTAACATAGCAAGTTTTTAATTTTTTAATTTTTTCTATTTTCTTTAGTGTATCAATATCAATTGTCTTCATTACCAAAGCTCCTCAAACACTTTATATTTTTCTTCAACTTGATTCTTCTTCATTTTAAGCGCTTCTTCAAATGGAATAGCTACTATTTTTTCATTAACAGAGCACATGCATACTCCACTAATATTATTAACTAAGCATTCTACTGCTTTTGCTCCCATCATAGATGCTAATACTCTATCTCTAGGTGAAGGGCAACCTCCACGTTGAACATAGCCTAGAATAGTGGTTCTAGCTTCAAAAGGAGTAAAATCATTTAATACTTTTTCTAAATGTTTAATATCAATGAAGTTTTCACTAACAATAACAATGGCATGCTTTTTTACTCTTGCTGCATCTTGAATAGTTTGAATAACTTTTGCTTCATCATAGCCAGTTTCTTCACAAATAACTACTTCAGCACCAACTGCAATACCAGCCCAAATAGCAAGAGCACCACAATGACGTCCCATTACTTCCACAATAGAACATCTTCTATGGCTTGATGAAGTATCACGCAATTTATCTATTGCTTCCACAATCGTAGTTAGAGCAGTATCAAAACCAATTGTATAATCAGTTCCTGCAACATCATTATCAATTGTTCCAGGAATACCTACGGTGAATACACCCATTTTTTCTAATTCATAGGCACCACGATAAGTTCCATCACCGCCAATAGTAACAAGAGCATCAATACCATATTCTTGTAAGTTTTCAACGCAAACTTGTCTAATTTCAGGATGAACAAATTCTGGTAATCTTGCAGTGCCAATGAAGGTACCACCTCTGTTCAACTTTTCAGCAACACTCTTACGATACATTCGTTCAATCTTGCCTTCATATAAGCCTTTATATCCATCATAGACTGCATACATTTCAAGTCCATGAGCAAGACCTGTTCTTACAACAGCACGAACAGCAGCATTCATTCCTGGTGCATCTCCACCTGATGTTAAAACGGCAACTTTTTTAACCATAGTACTACTCCTTTTTAATCTATAACATTTTAATGCAATATGCTTTTTTTTACAAGCGTAATAATATACGCAAACATTTAGAAATAAACATTTATAAATAAACATTTATAAATAAACATTTTTAAATGTTTGTTTATGTTAGGAAATATAAATAATCCTTTCTCCAATTAAACTTTGCTTATTAATTCCATCAACTACCTTAGTTTCTAATCTAAATAGTCCAACAACACAACAACCATTGATTAATTTATTCTTAACTGGTTCATAAACATTATTAAAGAAAACAGCATCATAATCACAATCATTATCACTAGCTTTCGCAAATGCCATCTCTTTACCATTCTTAGCAACGATTGTTCTAATGTTTGTTGCAAGGAACAAGACAGGTGTTTGAACACCTTCCTTTAAATCAATTAAATTGACTGTACGATATTTTTGCTTTAATGGTAAATATTTTATAAACAAATCATATTTCAAATTAAAACCTAATGCTTCTTTTTCAAGCAAGCTAATCTCTTCAAAACTGAATTCATCATTAATTTTCTTTCTTTCCCTAATATTTAATTTCATATTAAATAAAGAATTAGATTCATCATAGCTTGCACGATTATATACTAAATCAAAATTCTCAACTAAGCTTCTTCTTGTCTCTTTAAATTCATCAAAACAGCCAGCATAAATCAAGGAACAAACAGTTTTCTTATCTATAGATTTTTTCATTCTTTTAATAAAATCATCAAAATCTTTAAATGGTCCATCACTTCTTTCATCGATAATGCGATTAACTAATACTTCACCAATTCCCTTAATTCCAAGTAGAGGATAAAGAATTGCTTTATCTTTATAAATATAATATGCTTCACTCTTGTTAATTGATGGATGATATACCTTTATTCCATTCTTTTTGCATTCACTAATATAATCAAGAGTCTTAACAGAATCTCCAATTACATTATTCAATATAGAGCACATATAAGCAACATTATAATGATATTTCATATAAGCCATCTTATAAGCAATAACAGAATAAGCTACTGCATGACTTCTATTAAAGCCGTAAGATGCAAATTTCTCTATATAATCAAATACTTTCTTGCTTACATTTTTATTTCTTCCAAGTTCTAAAGCCTTATTAATGAATTTTTCTTTTTCTTGTTCCATCACACTAGCTTTTTTCTTGGAGATTGCTCTTCTTAAAACATCAGCTTCACCTAATGAATAGCCAGCAAAAATATTAGCAATTAACATTATTTGCTCTTGATAAACAATAACTCCATAGGTTGGTTTCAATACTTCTTCAATAGAAGGATCTAAATATTCAATTTTTTCTTTTCCTAGTTTTCTAGATGCAAATGATGGAATGTTATCCATTGGACCAGGTCGATAAAGTGAAGTTGCACTTACAATATCCTCAAAGCCACTAGTCTGAATTCTACCTAACACCTTTCTAACTCCTTCTTTTTCTAGTTGAAAGATACCAGTAGTTTCCCCTCTTCTTAACATATCATAAACATCTTTATCATAGAAATTAATCTTATTATAATCAAAATCAGGATGTTCTCTTCTTATTAATGTAGTAATATTTTTAATAGTTGATAAAGTGCTAAGACCTAATATATCCATCTTGACTAAACCTATATCTTCTAAATCACTAGCTTCATATTGTGTTTGCATCAATCCATCAAGTCCACTTGAAAGTGGAGTGTAATTATACAAATCATCTGGAGCCATGATTAATCCAGCTGCATGAGTTGAAACATTTCTAGGTAAGCCTTCTAAAATAAGTGCATTATCAAATAAATATTTTAAAGTATCATCATGCTCAATCATCTTTTGTAAAATAGGACTATTATTAACAATCTTACTTAAAGATAAATCACTAAATCGATCAGGAATATATTTAAGTACTTCACTTAATTTATTATTATCAAGCTCTATTACTCTTGCAATATCCTTTAATACTAATCTAGGGCCAAGCGTTCCACATGTAGCAATATGAGCAACTCGAGTCTTGCCATATTTAGTTCCTAAATATTGCATTACCTTAGTTCTTAATACATCTTCAAAATCAACATCAATATCAGGCATTGTAATACGTTCAATATTTAAAAAACGCTCAAACAATAAACCATATTCAATTGGATCTATATCTGTAATACCAAGTGAATAGCTAACTAAAGAACCACCAGCCGAACCTCTTCCAGGGCCAACTAATATATCATGTGTCTTTGCATATTTAACATAATCATACACAACAAGAAAATAATCATTAAATCCCATTTTATCGATTACATCCAATTCATGAAGTAATCTATTACGATAGATTTCAATCTTACCTGAATAATTCTTATTATATATTTTTCTATTTTGTTCTAATCTTCTATTCAACCCTTTCTTACATAACAAAGCTAAATATTCTTTACTATCACCATTAGGCACTTCTACTTTTGGAAATAAATAACCATTAAATTCGATTGTAACATTACAATTATTCACTATTTCTTCTTGATTTAATACTAAATCAAGATGGTCTTTATATAAATCAAGTAATTCATCATTACTTAAAAAATAACTCTTTTTATCTAATTCATCTAAATTATAATTACTAACACCTTTACCAATAGAACATACAATTCTTAATGCGTCAATATGATCTTTTCTCATCATATTAACTTTATGAATTGCAACACATTTAATATTATTATTAATTCCTATTTGCTTTAAATCATCAATATTATAACGTTCAATTTGAAGACTTAAACCTAAATAAGTCCTATCAAAGATGTATTTATATTTCTTCATTACTTCATCAATTTTATCAAAATAATTATTATCATAATAATATCTAATAATACTTTCATAAAAAGGAACAACACAAATAATATCATTACACCAATCTTTAATATCCTCAATAACAACAGTTGGATTGGTTTCGATGAATGAAGATATTCTCATTAAATTTTGATAACCCTTATTATTACAAGCATATAATAGCACACTGTCTTCAACATTATTATTACTAAATTTGCACTTTAAGCCTATTATAGCTTTTACATCATCTTCTTCATGCTTTTTCACAAGCTTATAAAACTTATAAGTTCCTCTCATTTCATTATCACAAATAGCAATTGATGTATGCGAAAAACGATATAATTCCTCATCTAATCTTTTTAAAGATACAGTTGAAGATAAGAAATTATATTCTGTTTGGATATATAAATTATGAAATGAAATAGTATTTTTATCCATTTTTCGCCTTCCTCTTTACAATATCATACCACAACTGTATCTAAAACACAAAATCAAACTGAAATTTAAACGATAATAAACAATACTCTCCTAGATAACTAGGAGAGTATCAATTTATTTTATTTCATTCATATCTCGAACTAAAGCTCTAAAGAAGCAATCACCAATTTGCTTATATCCATCCATTGTAGGATGTACTCCATTACTTCCAATTAGTTCAGTTTTTTTGCATCTTACATTTACTTTTCTTTCCATGTGTGGCATGTTGTTTTCAACATCGAACTGTGCTTTCATGTCAATATAACGCATATAATCTTTATATTCAGGACGAGAAGCAAATTCACTCAAAAATTCATCATAAAAGAAAGCTGTAGAAAGGGAACCAAAAGTATCATGATAGAACCCACTAGCACCATAATTAGCTGCAATTCCTCCATCAATTGAACAACTTTGAATACCAATTAGTCTTACTTTTGCATTTGGATAATCTTTATGGAACTGTTCAAAGAATTTAACCATAAATTCTTCATGATGACTATGATTATGATTAAATGGTCTAAACTGTCCATTCCAAGAAAGTAATACATATAAATAATCTATTGAATCAAAACCATTTTTATTACAATATTTTTTAAAATCAATTTTACCATCTTCTTTAATATAAAAAGGATTACCCCTTTCAAATTCATAACTAGAAATCTTAAAAGAATCTTTATGCTCTCCACCTTCAAAATTAACAAAAGTATCATCAATAGATCCACTACAAGTGTAATTTCCTATTCCTCTCTTAAACTTAATTTTATCTTTTTCAATAGATTCCATCACCCATTTAAGTCCTCGATTAAGCCATACACTATGTTGATCATTTTCTGTAAATGGATGATTCTTATATTCAACCCAAACACCACTTGAAGTATCTACCGCTTCATTTAAAACAAAGTGTCTCCACTGCCAGCCACCATAACCTTCATAGCCTATTTTTTTATTATATTTTTCCCTTTTTATTTCTTTAGTGCAAGTTCCGATAAAATTAAGACAATCTCCCATTCCATAATTTTTAGGTTCATCTATTATTTCATCACTTGATTCAAATCTAGTTGCACCAATCATAGGCCATACACCATTAAAGGTAAGTGAATCACCAAGACATAAAATATTTATTTTCTTATCATCTTTTAAAATAGGTTTAACGCACTCATGAACTATCAATTTAGTTTCTGCTGATTCTATTTCATTCATAAAATCATCAAACAAAGATATTTTTAATATATATTCACCCTTATCACCCTTCTTTGGTGTATAACTAAAATATCTAGGATAAGGATTACCTTTCTCACAATTCACATAAATATAATATTTATATGGATTCATAGATCTAATAACACCACGATAGAATAATTGAAATTCATCTTCTTCAACAAGATCATATTCTTTTGCTAGAAAAATAAGTTTATCATTCATAAATCACCTCATAACCTAAATGATTATAACAAAAAAACCAAGAAAAATAAAGCAATCTATTTAAATATTAAAATAATAGGACAATTGTAATTCTTAATAAAAAAGATTTTGTTGACAAAAGTTCTAAAAAGTTCTAAAATATTTTTGTAGTTCTAAAAAGTTCTAAAAAATTTTTTAAGTTCTAAAAAGTTCTAAAAATTTTTTTAAGTTCTAAAAAGTTCTAAAAAAATTTTTAAGTTCTAAAAAGGAGGAAATATGCAAAGCAATCCATTTTCAATGACATTTGGAATTGAACCAAATAACTATATTAAAAGAATTAAAGAAAGCGAATTAATTATCAGTGAGTTTACAGCATTAAATCCTTCAAATTATGTTTACATAATAACAGGAATTAGAGGTAGCGGTAAAACAGTTTTGCTATCAAATATTGCAAATCATTTTATGAATAATGATGATTTTCTTGTTGTTGATCCGGGTCCAAAAAACAATATTTTGGAAAATATAGCATCAGAAATTTATGAGACAGGAAAAGTAAAGAAATTATTCTTGAAAAAAGATTTTAGTTTTTCTTTTCATGGACTTTCATTTTCAATATCTGGTGATGAACCAGTTTCATCAATAAATACTATCATTAAAAAGATGCTTGATTATTTAAAAAAGAAAAAAAAGAGAGTGCTTATAACAATTGATGAAGTTGACAACAGTGCTGAAATGAAAACATTTATTGAAGCATATCAAACACTCATTAGATTAAAATATCCTGTTTTTTTGCTTATGACTGGATTATATGAAAATATAAATAAGTTACAAGATGATAAATCATTAACTTTTTTATATAGAGCACCAAAGATTAATATTGAACCACTTAATATTAAATCTATTGAAATAGCATATAAAAAATATTTGAATATTGATAGTGTAGTCGCAAACAAAATGGCAAATCTAACTAAAGGATATGCATATGCCTATCAAGTTCTAGGATACTTAGCATTCACAAGCAAAAAGAAAGATATAGATGAAGAATTAATCAACGATTATGATCAATATCTAGCAGCCTACGTATATGATAAAATATACTCAGAATTATCAAACAAAGAAAAAGAATTACTAAATTGCTTTGAACATAATCAAGAAATTTCATTAAAAGAGTTGGCAATAAAAATGAATGAAGATAGTAAATATATTAGTGTATATCGAGATAGGCTAATTAAAAAAGGCGTGTTAATGTCAAAAACATATGGCATGATTGAATTTGCATTGCCAAGATTTTACGATTTTCTAAAATCAATTAATTATTAAATATAATTAATAATAAAAACTTAAGTAATTATATTTACTTAAGTTTTTATTATTTACTTATCACACTACTTTTTATTACAAAATCTATCTTATATTCTTAATGCTTTTATTTTTTTTATTAGATAATTTGATTCCTTTCTTTTTCGCTA
Organism: Bacilli bacterium; assembly: GCA_017450215.1. Taxonomy (GTDB): domain Bacteria; phylum Bacillota_I; class Bacilli_A; order ML615J-28; family CAG-698; genus RGIG3506. The sequence goes on from JAFSVH010000116.1 coordinate 29,581, forward strand.
ACAAAACAAAAATAATAATTGCACCAATTAATATTATGGATAAAGTAGATATTAGCATAAATGCATTACTAATTACTCCACTATTATATATCACATCATTTACAACACTTAATTCTCTTAAATTCTTTTTATTAATTTCGAATGCTATTTCTTTTACATCTTCTTCTCTATTTATAATCTTATAATCAATACCATTACATCTATCTTTGATTGTGAAAAGTGCTTCTTCTTGTAAATATTTATAATTAATGTCATAAACAAAACCAACTTTAATTACATCATAATCAATATCTTTATTAACTAAATCATCAATATTTTGATAACTAAAAGGAATCTTTTCTCTTTTTATTAAATTATTACCATTATAATAATCAAAATAGAAATATCTTATTGTCTTATCATTATCAATAATTTCTAAATTTAAGCTGATATTTTTATTGTTAACATTGCTATTTATATCAATATTAGGTTTATCATCCATGCAGAATATCTTTATTTTCTCATTAATAATAATTCTCTCATCTATTAAATTATCTTTAGTTCCTTTTTTCACATAATCAATTAAAAAAGTATTAATTCCTTTATTCTGTAATTTATATTTAATTATTAATATTAATCCATCTTCTCTTCTTTCAAGATTAAAATCACTATTATTAATTATTTTTCCATTTACACTAACTTCAATATCCTCTTCATCATTAATATTTAAACCAACTAATTTTATTCTTCCATAAAAATAATCATTTAAATAACCATAATAATCATAATTCACATCCCATTTTTCAGAATCATCTAAAGATGTCATATCCTTTGATACAATAAATTCTATTTCTTTATATATTTCATCATCATTATAAAGAATCAAATGATGAAGACCTTCTTTATTCAATTCATAATCATTAATTATTTCATAACCATCTAATAAAGCTTTTAAATTGAATTTTAATTTATAACCAATTGGATAAATTAATCCATCCTTACAATTAATAAATGGATTAACTGTTATATTACATTTAAGCTCTAAATCACCAAAGAAATAAAATGTAATATATATTCCAGCTGTAAAAGTATCAAAATCACCAATAGTTCTAAATCCTGTTCTACCTATTCTTTTTTTAAAAGTATAAATATGATCATTATGATATACAGGTTTATCATAAATATTTTCATATACATAATCAAATTCAAAATCTTTTAAATAATATAAATCTATTACACTATATAATAATCCATCTTTTATAGAATAATAATGATCATCAAAATAAAAAATAGAATCAATTAAGGTATCAAAACTATAATCAATTTTTACAAAATTTGCGTTCCATGATGCTTTATTTAGGTTAATTACCTCAATACCATTGTGAAAGAATCTTGCTAGATAAAATTCACCCAAATCATTTAAGGAGCAAATGCCAAAAATGCAATCTGACTTAAATTTCAGCCCTAATATCTTATTTAAATGTATATCATAAATAAAACATTCATCACTTGTAAGAGTGTAAATGTAAGAACTATCTTTATATATATTCTCATCATAAATTGAATTAACAATATTCAAATCTATTATTTCTTCACTTTCAAATGTTTTCACACTCTCTATCTCTAATGTGTCACTATTAACCATTAATAATGTAGTACATTTTAATGAATTAGCTTTTCCACCATTACCAAAATCTCCTCCTGCATTATTTTCTTTATATATGAATAAATAAATATAAGTTTTTATATTTATTATTTTTATTACTTCTTCTTTACCTTCACCTTCATATTTTTTAAAGCAATCTATTGATAATTTATCATTATGATAATCTAATTTATAAGCATAAATATCATTATTCATATTTATAAATAAATATATATAATCATATAAATATTCATCCACTATTATTTTATAATCATCAACTTTATAATCGATATTTATTAATTCATTAATATTTATTTCATTTATTATTTTTCCACTTAGATTTATGATTTTTCCAATTAATTCTGATTCTTCACTAATAGAAAAAACTATAAATGATTTATCATCTAGCTTTATTGGTTTATTTAAATTGTTTAATTTATTTATATCAATTATATTTGATGCAAAATTTTCTTCATATATTTTCTTTTTATCATAATAATATTCATATATTATTTTATTATTTTCATTTAAAAATTTTATTTTTGCTTCATCATCTTGATTTATTTCTATATCTAATGTTTCATCTATCTTTTCTTCTTTGACCAATATTTCATTATTGATATTATTAATATCGTTAATATTATCTTCAGCGTAATAATAATCATTATCATTATGATAATGATTATTATTATTTTTATTAAAAGAAAAATTAGTTATATTAAAAAGATTCAATATAGAAAAAAACAATATTAATAATTTCATATTAGTCTCCTTTTTTGTTATATTTCATATTTAATAAGAAATTTGTAAATATAACAATTAATAAAGTTAAGCAAAATATTATACCAATATAAATTAATCTTATATTGTTTATTTCATTCTTTACATCATTCACCATTTTTACATTCACTACTTCTTGTAAGTCATTTTTATTGATGAAGAAATCAATAATCTTTTCTTCTCTTCCCTTTGCTTCGCTTTCTTCTTCATTTAATTCTCTAACTTCAAAATTGATTATCTTCTTTTGATTTGTTCCTTGAATTGTAAGGACATATTTACCTTCTTCATCAATCACATAACCTGATTCAATTAAATCATCGTTTAAATAAGCTTCACCAATAAAATATAAATGGTAACCTAATTGATAGATTTGGTTATTATTAACATTAGCATCATCATTTATATAATAATTATATTTAAGATTAATAAGATAATTATGATTATTAACAGTAATATTAGTCTTTAATGTCTTTTCATAATCTCCATATAATGAATATGAATAATCTAGTTCCCCAATTATTTTTTCATCTATTCTTTTACCATTGTGAAAGGCGAAAATCCTATCTTTTTCTAATTTATCATATTTATAATAAAAAATAAGGAAATCATCTAAATCATAAACATGAACTTCTGAATCAATTATGAATGCATGATTACTTAATATGTCATATTTCTTTATTTTGTTATCATTATCTTCAAATACTTTATCTTGATATAATAAATAATTATATGATTTATCATCTTCATCAATTATTTCTAAATTAATCAAATCATTATAATTATGAACACTGATATTCTTTATACTTTTAGTAATTTCAATATTATTTAAATATTCATTAAAATCTAATGAATATAAATCTTTATATAATATTTGATAATTGATTATTCCTTTTTCATAATTTATATCTATTTCATTATTAATTTCATAAATAAAGATTACACTAGCTAATTCATCATTTTGTTTATATTTTTGCTTATCATATTTAAGTTCTATTTCTTTATCACTTATTATTGATAAATTCTTATCAATATTAATTATTAAATAGGTTTTATCTTTTTTAAAAAGATAAATGAAATGATCAATATAGTATTTAGAGTCAATATTTACATATCCTGAATAAGATTTATTATTTATTATTGCTAATTCATCTAATAAATTAATTTCTTTTAATTGTTTATTATTGGAAAATTTTATTGCTCGAATATTATTTGTATTCATTAAATAAAGAATATCGTCTTGACTATTTTGATTTTTTTCAAAATATAAATTAGAAAAATTATAATCTATAGATATTGGATCTTTATATATTAGATATTCAAGTGATAAAGAAAGCATCTTTAAATATAAATCAGATTCATAATAATAAATATAAGCATTCTTATCATCTTTGAAGCATGCTTTATATTTACCATAATTAATTTTACGACTATTATAAATACCATTATTATAAATAATGATATTTAATCGTGAAGATAAGCCAATTTTTTCATCAATTAAATATAAATATACATTTTCTTTGAGTTCTAATTCTTCAACTCTTTCTACCCTAGAATAATCAAGTTCATAAACATCACTATTATTGATGTTTAGATTATTATTCATTACATAGACTTTTCTTGTTATTTCATCGTTTAAGTCATTATGATTTCTATAAATGATGTTATAGCATCCAACTTTTTGATAATTAATATTAGATGAATAAATATCATAACCTTCAATATTAAGATCAATATCTTCAATTGGATTATTGATTGATGTAATAATGTCTGGATAATTATTATTTGCATATATTTTGATATTAAATAATAAGTTAAAAAATACAAATAATAAAATAAATATTTTTATAAATGTTTCAACAAGTGTTTTTTTTATATGCATCTTTAAGAAAGCTCCTTTTTAAATATTTAACAAGAAACTTAGTTTTTTTATTCTTTAATATTATTTATTTTTATCTTTAATAACAAAAAAACTTACAATAATAAACATTTATTTAGATGTTTATCATTGTAAGTTTATATATTAATAATTATAATTCTATCTTTGCAACTCTTACAACATCACGAGCAATCATTAATTCTTCTTCAGTAGGAATTAATAATACTTTAATTTTTGAGTCTTCAGTTGAAAGGATGGCTTCCTTTCCTCTTAATTTATTCATTTCAGGATCAATCTTAGCACCTAATACTTGAATTCTATCGATAACACTTCGACGACATCTTGGGCTATTTTCACCTATTCCAGCTGTAAAGACAATTGCATCAATTCCACCCATTAATACATAATATGAACCAATGTAGTCAGCAATTCTCTTATATTGTAAATCTAAAGCTAATCTTGCTCTTTCATTGCCTTGGCTTACAGCTTCTTCTAGGTCACGTGAATCATTACTGATTCCACTAACTCCAAGATATCCACTCTTCTTATTTAAAATAGTGATTAATTCTTCTAAAGTATAACCTTTTTTGCTAGCCATGAATGATAATACTGTTGGATCAAGATTACCACTTCTTGTTCCCATTGGAATACCTTCAAGTGGTGTAAGTCCCATTGATGTATCAATACATTTACCACCTTTAACAGCACTAATTGATGCACCATTGCCTAAATGGCAAGTAACGATGTTTAAATCCTTGATATCTTTACCTAACATTTCAGCACATCTTAAAGCAACATATTTATGACTTGTTCCATGTGCACCATATTTTCTAACCTTATATGTTTCATACCAATCATAAGGAATAGCATACATAAATGATGTTTCAGGCATAGTTTGATGGAATGCAGTATCAAATACTACTACATGTGGAACATCTGGTAATACCTTCATAAACTCTCTAATACCAATTAAATGAGCAGGATTATGAAGTGGTCCTAACGGACATAATTCTTCAATCTTTGCTATTGTATCATCATTAACTAGACATGAATCACTGAAATACCAACCACCTTGGACAATTCTATGACCAACTCCACTAATTTCCTTTATGTCTTTCACAATACCTTTTGCAAGTAATTCTTTTAATAATTTTGCAACAGCTTCTTTATGTGTTGGAATTGGTAATACTTCTTTTTGCTTTTCTCCATTTACTTTGATTGTGAAATAAGCATCATTTAATCCAATCCTCTCAACATTACCTTCTGTAATTACTTTTTCACTTGGCATCTCAAAAAGTTTAAACTTTAATGATGATGAACCAGCATTAACACTCATTATTTTTTTCATATTGACCCTCTCTTATTTATTATTTTATATTTAGATATATTTTTCTTTAGATTTTACTACAACTATTTATCTTTTTCAATCTTTACCGTAAATGTTTTTAAAAGATATGCTTTCTAACCAATTATTTAATTTATTTGTTAGATTATTAAGTTTCTCTTTATTGTTCAAATCATTCAAGCTAGGTATAGTAAGAATAGATAAATCATAATTTACTAACTTATCACTTCTAGTACTAATTAAAATATTCATCCTTTTACCTGATTTAAATAAATCATTTGGTAAAACAATTAAACCTAAAATAGTTCCTTTAAATTCTTTCTTAAATTGTTTTGCTTCATCTCTTGAAAAGAATTCATCATCAATTAAAGAAATTGTATAATCACATAATTTATTATATTTTGTTATTAATGAATAATAATAATTCTTATTATCATTATTAATATTATTATAGCTATTAATTATTGCAACATCACTAGAAAAATTATCTAATCTTTTATCAAGAGCATCCATCACTAATAGATTAGCTTCATTCATACATAAATCGAAAACAACTTTAGAAATATTAATTTCAAATTCATCACTTGATAAACCTGTAAAATCAATATTCTTATTGCTTTCATTAATTAAGCCATTACCTATTACACCTAGACCAACATTCACATCTATTATACTAACATCTTTATTATCATATAATCTATCAATGATGTAAGAATATAAAAAAGGCAAAATATCAGGAGCAATATATGATAAATTCATATTAGAATGCTTTAATCCTTTTACAAGTAAAAGCATTACTGCTTGTCTCACTTCTTCATTATTGATATTTAGTTTTTCAATTAAAAAAACTTGATTATCTAATTTCTTTAATAATTTATCATCTATACCATTAGTATTAATATATGAACCATTCAGAAAATTGCCAAATAAATAAAAAGCATCAATATATTTTTTATAATTAGATTTATCAACAATTAACATACATGCTTTATCATATATGTCATAATATGCTTCTATATTATTCATTTCAATAGATTTATCAAGTGATTTATCAATCATTAATATTTCTCCTTTAAATCTTTAAATTTAACAGCTTTCTTTAATTCTTCCTTATCTATTTTTATGTTTTCATCGAATTCAAAAACTACATAAGATTTATCAAGTCCATCTCTAGGTCTAGCTACACTACCTGGATTTATAAATAATATATCATCAATTATTTCTACATCTCTTCTGTGTGTATGACCTGTTAAGACAATATCTGCATTCATCTCTTTTGCTTTATATAATAATGATAAACCATAATATAAATGACCATGAGTCATGAAAAATTGATATTTCCCTATTTTTAATGATAAATCACGATTCATTATATGAAAATCGCAATTACCTTTCACACTAACAAAAGGATAAATTGCTTCACTTACATCACAGCTATCTCCACAATGTAAATAATAATCTGCTTTTTCTTTTTTCTCTATTTCTTTTAAATAATCAGTTCTTCCATGACTATCACTAGCTATCACAATTTTCATTATTTATACCTATCAAATAAATACTATATCAAGAATACCATAATATATGTTTATTTTCAATTTATAATAAATATCTATTTATAATAAATTTTTATAATAAATAACTATTTAAAATAAATAGATGTTTATTGTTATTATTTTAAATTGCATTTTATATCTTAATAATCTATACTTTAATAAAGGGTAAAGTGAGAATTATGAATACATTAATGATTAAATTAATCAATTTCTATAAAAAAAGGATTAGTCCAAACACTAATCCTCATTGTAGGTATTCACCTACATGTTCAACTTATGGTTTACATTGCTTTTATAAATTTCCATTTTTAAAAGCATTAATTCTCACAATTTTTAGATTGTTAAGATGTAATCCACTATTTAAAGGTGGATATGATCCTGTTCCTAATTCAAGAATTGATAAAAACAATAATAAATTATTATTTTTTAAATAATTTTATAATTAAATTAATAATTTTATCTACTGGCCATTTTATTATTTTATATAAGAATGAGCCGGTTTTTTTAAGGAAATTCCAACTCTTACCAAAGAAGCCTACTCCATTTTCATTATCTTGTATTATCACATCATCATTGCTTGCTTCAACTGCGTTAATTAAAAATTCAATTAATGAATATGATTCATCTTCATATGTAGCTTTTAATACGTATTTATAACTACCAACTTCATTATAGCATTCACTATATTCATCTTCTTCTACACTTAATACGAAATTATCATTTTTTGCAAGTTTTCTTGCTCTTATTATCTTTTCAGCATCTTCAAGACTGAATCTCACATTTTGAGTTACTGTGACTTCAGTTGATGATAGATAAAAAGCAGGTGGATTATTATTATATACTTCAATATAGCAATTTACAATTGTAGCATTATTTTCACTATCCTTTGCTCTAACTCTAAATAAATATAAACCTACTTTATTACAATTAGCACTATATTCATTACTCATTACTTCTATATCTATCATTTGATTATCTTCTTCATCCATCGCTTCAATCTTGAAATAATCTTCAATCAAAGCACTATCACTAAGTGGGGTAGTTGTCGCTTGAAGTCTCAAATAAGTTCTTATTGCTTCAACCTTTGGTCCAATATCATCAATAACCTCAATTTCTAAGTTTACTATAGTTTCATTACCACTTGTATCACTAATCACTACATTATAATGATTTAAGCCAAAACTTGATGTTAAATCGATATCTGTGTCTTCAAATTCTTTAGTGAGAACATAATCATGATTATCCGTTGCAACAATTCCATTAATAATCATTAGATAAGTATTTTCATTAATTTCCTTTCTTTTAAAAGCATAAACTAATTTACTATTTTGATTATCAATAGTAGGTGGAGTTGAATCTACCACATTTACCTTTAATAGAAAATCACCATAATTACCATAAGCATCATAACATCTAAACTTAATGTTATATAAGCCTAATCTACGTGATGCCCCATTTGGTTGATTTAAAACATTATCATAATAATCTTTAGCATCATACACATTAATTCTACTTACATCTAATTCTAAACCACTATTATCAATTGCTGTTAACTCTAATCTGTCAATTAAAGCTGCAATTGATGATGGATTATCACAATTAGTTTCAATTGTATAAATATAATTAGAATTATAACCCATATCACTTGTTGCACTTACAATGAATGATAATAGAGTACAAGACAAAACAACAAAACACATAAAACTAAATCCATATACAAATATATGTATACATACTTTTCTCAATTTTAACATTATTACCTCCTTTTCAAATCTTTATTAATATTTAACAATTCATCTTAATTTTTACTTCTTTATTATTGATTTTTTTTGATAATGCAAAAAATAAGTTGTATAATATTATAAAGGTGATAAATATTTAAATGAGATTTCAGATGGAAAACCAAAAAAGATTTAAAAAAAAGATTATAAAGAATCACCAAAAGAATCAAATAATATATAGGGGATAAAAATGATAATAGATAGATTTTTAAAATATGTTAGCTTTGACACAACATCAGATCCTAATTCAGGAAAACATCCATCAACTGATAAACAGTTTGATTTATTAGATGAATTAGAAAAAGATATGAAGGAAATTGGCCTTACTAATATAAAGAAAGATGATAAATGTTATATATATGGAATATTAAAAGCAAACGATAATAGGAAAAAATCAGTTGGCTTTATTTCGCATATTGATACATCATGTGATGCTTGTGGAAAAAATATAAAGCCAAACATAATAAATAATTATGATGGTAGCGATATTTTATTAAATCCAAATCTTAAAATGAAGGTAGAAGAATTTCCAATCCTTTCTTCTTTTAAAGGTAGAACCCTAATCACAACAGATGGCACAACTTTACTTGGTGGTGATGATAAAGCAGGGGTTGCAGAAATTCTTGAAGCAGTAGACTATATTAATAAGAAAGGAATTCCTCATGGAGATATTTATGTAGGTTTTACTCCAGATGAAGAGATAGGTGAAGGAACATTATTCTTTGATTTAGCTTATTTTAAACCTGATTATTGCTATACAGTAGATGGTGGAATTGAAGGTGAAATAACATACGAAAACTTCAATGCAGCATCTGCTCTTGTTACTATTAATGGCTTTAATATCCATCCAGGACATGCAAAAGGACATATGAAGAATAGTATAACAATTGCTAATGAATTCGACTCTTTATTACCAAAATTTAAACGTCCTGAATATACAGAAAATTATGAAGGCTTCAATCATTTAAACAATATTGAAGGAAACGTAGAAAAGACAAAAATGCACTATATAATTAGAAATCACGATAAAACATTATTTGAAAAGCAAAAGCAAGAATTCATAAATGCTAGAAATATTATTAATAATAAATATGGTGAAAATACTTGTGTTATCGAAATAAAGGATAGTTATTATAATATGTATGACATCTTAAAGAATAAAAAAGATATTATAGAACTAGCAATATCATCAATTAAAGAAGCAGGACTAACACCTTCAATTACTCCAATTCGAGGTGGAACAGATGGAGCAACACTTACTTATAAAGGTCTTCCATGTCCAAATCTTGGCACAAGTGATTTCAATTGCCATGGAAAATATGAATTTGTTACTGTTGAGGGGATGAACAAGGTAATAGAAATAATAATTAACATTGTGAAAAAAGCATAAAAAGAAGTTTTCATAAATATAGGGTCTATAAAGATTTTATAATCAAATCTTTATAGACCCTTTGTTTATACCTATCAATACAATGATTGATAAATATTATAACTATTCAGTTTTAACAGGGCATGCACTCATTATTGCGGCTACTGCATCAGGTTTACCGAAGTCATAGCTTTGAGTTCCAAGCCATGTATCAGAATGTTTACATTCATTAAAGAATGCATATAAGTTAGCAAGATATAAGCCTTTAACACTTTCTGCAACCATATTATCTGGATCCATTTCTGGTTTTTCAATTAATTCAGCAATAGCTTTATATAACCACTTCCACTTTTCAGTCATTTCTTTATTTTCAAGCATAGCAACCATATAAGCTGATTCTAAATAATCTGTATCAAGTTTATCCTTTGTTAATTGCTTTCCATTTAATGTTGCATAATTAGCAGCACTGAAATCAATCATATAAGCATCACCAACTTCACCAGCTGATGCATATAAATATTCAATCAGTGATGTGGCATAACCTTCCTCTAAATCTTCAACTGAATAATATAACTTAGTATCAGATGTTAAGCCTTCTCCACTAATTGGAGATGCTGTTAAAGCATTTCCATCAACAACATATAAATTATTATTGAATGTAGCAACTTGACTTTCTCCTGCAGGAATATATGTAATCTTTGTTACATTTTCAAAATTACTATATGTAACAGTGAAATCACCATCACCTACTCTTGCTTCAAAATATCCAGAAATGTCAATTGGATTACCAGTGAATTTACAATGTGTAAATGAAACAGATGCATTAGTTCTAATTCTAAATAGTGTAGCTGCAGCATTAGTAACAGCACCACAAGTAGCACCATTTACAAATGTATCAGTAACACTGATTAGGCTAACACCTTTTGTTATCCACATAATGAATTGACCAACTGTATCAATTGAACAATCTTCAATTATAATTTCTGCTTCATTTCCATTTTGAATCTTTAATAATGTATTTGTAGCAGTAAAGATTGAACCTTTTGCATAAAAGCCAGTGAAATTAGCTGTAGCTTGGAATGTAACACCAGCAACGCCAGCACCACCACCAACTCCTTGAACTTTAACACCGATAAAACCAATATTACCAGATAATTGTTGAAGATCTTTTGCAAATGTAATTACTGCTTCACTTCCTCTACTTGTACTAGTTCCACTGAATGTGGCATTTGGTCCAACAAATGTAACATTAGCAGGTACTTGTACACTTGCATTATAATCACCAGCAAATAAATAAATTACATCGTTTGCTTTTGCTTTTTGAAGTGCAGCATCAAGTGTTGTGAAAATAGAAATACCAGCTTCAAAATATACACCATTAATCTTGAAGAAGCCTTCACTTGCATCACTCTTAACATATAATGTTGGATTGTATTCACTAACAATACTAACTTCATTTTGTGAAAGGGTAACCTCTGTTGCTAAAGCCCAATGAGCTTTTAGATTATAATTCTTAGCTTCATTAATTTGTAATACTCTAGTATCACCGTCATACCAACCAGCAAATGCATAGCCTTCTTTCTTTAAGCCTTCAAGCAGTAAAGCATTAGGAATTAGAGATGTACTTTCTTGATAACTAGTTCCACTAATTGTATCATGTGAACCACCATCAAAATCATAACTAATTGTATAAATCAAATTCCACTTAGCCTTTAAATTGAAATTAGCAGGTACTAATGTTTCACTTACTACAAATTCATTATCACCATCATACCATCCACCAAAATCATATCCTGCTTTTGTTGGAGTTGGTAATTTACCATCTAATTCTATAGAATCAACGAACACAATTGATGCACATTCGCTTCCACCATCACTATCAAATGTAACAGTGAATGAATATTTCCATTTACCCTTCAAATCATAATTTCTCATTTCAGTTAATGATTCAACTAGGTTTTCTCCTTCATACCAACCAGCAAATTCATTACCTAATTTTGTTAATACTGGAAGTGTAAAGTTAATTACGTCATATACTTCATTTACTTCACCATTTAATGTAATTGTATAAACTTTTTCTTTAATGTATCCATTATAACCACTCTCTAAAGCAAGAGTTGAATCATAACAATCAGCCCATGAAGAAGCTTGATTAGCAAAATTAGCATTTGAAATATCTTGAGCTAATACATCAGCGAAGTAGTTATGATCCATGTTATAGATAATACCTTCACCAGGGTTATTAGCATATGACTTCTCAGTTCCTGTATAGGCACCTGTTAAGAACTTATTATAATGAACTTGAACATCTAAAGTATTAGTTCCGAAATTAACATTTCTTGGTCTAATACATCTCCAACCATAGCCACTTGCTTGATCGAATGTATTATGAATAATCTCTTCAAGTACATTACCTTCATATCCTGCAACCATACCTCTTGTATCAATTACAGTATCTTTGATATCTTTGAAGTAATTGTCTTTAATAACTAAGTGCATTGCACCAACACCAATAACCATGAATGCAGATTGTTGAGTATTTTCTAAATAGTTATTACTAAATTCGCATTCACCATATAAAGCACCTTCTACTCTGAATACATCATATAATGAACCACCACCAATTATAGTATTACCTTTAACAGTTACACCATCAGCATAACCTAATCTAAACCATCTTGGAGCAGCAAATGCATTAGAATAAATACCTTCAACAACTAAATTCTTAACTGTTGTATATACCCAATTTGAACCATCTACTTTGAATCCTCTAATGATTCCTTCACCACTAGATAAGTTAGCAATATTATTCTTAACCGTTAAATTATTAACATCAGCAATAATTTCAATATAACTATTAGTAGTGAAACCAGCAATTACTACATCATCACTACTTACTGAAATAGCACCATCAATAATAGCTTCATCCACACGTGTTGCATCTTTACCTATTTTTTCTGCATTAGGTCCAACAATTGTAACTTTCTTGTCGATTGTTAGATTATCAGCATATGTACCTTTATTAACAATAATTGTATCACCATCATATGCAGCATCTAAAGCAGCTTTGATGCTTGCAAATTTAGTATTATCAGTTGGATCAACATATAATGTTGTTGGAGTATGGTATACAGCATATAATGTAGCTTCTTCATTAGGAATGATGGTTACAAAATCACCTGTACCATCTTCTTTTGTATTCCATCCAACAAATACAACATCTTTCTTGTACCCCTTAATTGTGATTTTCTCACCTTTAACATATTTTTCTTCAAATTGTTCAGTTCCACTTGAATTTCTTACTTCATCATAAAGACTAGCAGAATCTAAGCCCCAATCATACATTGTAGCACCATACCAAGCTTTAGCTTGTGCCTTTGCTCTAATTCCTTTTAGTTCTTGAGAAATAATGTAAATACCAGTATCTTCAGGTGTTCCTTGAATACAAGCATATACATGACCTTCAAATGAAGTAGTAAGTTCGCATTGTGCTCTATAAACAATATCTAATAACCAATTCCACTTAGCTAAGAAATCAGCTTTGATTTTTCCGTTTTCACCTTTATCGCCAAGATTCAAAACAGCAAATAATGGACTATATTCAGAAGCATATTTCCAATCATCAACTGCACTTGTTAAATAGCCAGAAATACCACTAATAGCTTCAACATCTTTTACAAATTCATTTACTGCTTCTTCTTGACTCATTTTATCATTATAGTCAAATTTAATAGTGACAATATCACCTTTAATAACTCTAGCAAATACTTTGTAATCTACACTTGATCCACTTGGAATTGATACTAATTTTTCTGTTAAATCAGCATCTTTATACCAACCAGTAAATGTATAGCCATCACTAGCAATAGCATCCTTTAGGAAGATATTAGGGCTTGACATACCATATTCAGTTGGATTTTCACTATCATTAGTAGCACCTTCAGGAATTACATATTCAATCTTATATGTCTTTTCAGTAAATTTTGCATATAATGGTAAGCCATTTGTTGCAGTAGTTACTGCTTCTCCTTTGAATTCAGGATTAGCATACCAACCACCAAAATTATAACCAGCTACTTCTAAGACAGGTAATTCATATGATGTACCATCAACATGAAGAACAAATGTATAATTATCAAGATTAGAGAAATCTACACCATAACCAGCTGTACCACCTTTTTCACCAGAAGCACAAACATTCAACCAGTTATGAATATCACCTCTTTGTTGAGCTGAAGCAGCATCTAAAATACTTCCTGCATCAACTAAAGCTCTAACGCTATCAATATAAGTAACTAACCATGCCCATTTATCTTTATATTCATCGCTTGTTAAGAAATTACCAACATAAGCTTCACCTGATGCTGTATAAGTAACACCAAAGAAATTAGCCTTTGTTGTATTTCTTCCAGTAAATTCATTAAAATCAGCTAAGAATTCAGCACCAACTTCATCAATCAATTCACTTGATGGACCAGCATATAGAGTAACATCTAACTTCTCACCCCATTTAGCTTTAATGTTTTCAGCACCAGCGAATTCATAAGCTAACATTCCATCTTCACCTAACCAACCTAAAAAGATATATCCTTCTTTAGTAGGAACTTCAATTTCATAAGCTAAAATAGCATGATCAAAATGAATATGATTATTACTATCTAAATATCCATCTGAGAATTTTCCACCATCAGCATCGATTGTTAAATCGGTATCAATAGTAACCCATACAGCTTTTAACTTATAATCTTTATTTTCAGTAATAGAAACAACATCATTTCCTGCTTCATCAACCCAACCAACAAAGAAGAAACCAAACTTTTCAGCTTCTGGTAATTCAACTTCATTATAATTACTGAATTGAATAGTAGTAACTGGATCTCCACCATCTGAATCAAATTCAATCGTATAAACTGGAAGAGGAGCAGCTTCTGTTAATTTTGATTCTAAAGCAATAGCATATAAATAATTAATTTCATTATATACATTTGCATATAAAGAGAATAATACAACTTCATATGAAGCACCTACTTCAAAGCTAAATGCACTTGATGGAGCAACAATACTAACACCTACATTATTAGTTTGTCCACCTTTTAATGTTGCATTAACATAATTAGCAGAAGCACTAGTTACAGTAACTTCAAGTTTAACTTTCTTTCCAAGTTCAACATTAGCTAAATAAGAAACAAATCCTGCTTCATCAAGTTTAGAAGCTATAGCACTATAAGGAGTTCCTTCTTCTAATGCTTTAACAGTAGCAGCTGAACCAAATTGATTAGTATTATTATATTTACTTAATACACCTTCAACATCAACATAATCTCCTACTTTTTGAGTGAATGCTGTCTTATCTTTATAAACTTGGATAAATCCAGTATTATCCCAAACATAGAATCCTTTATCATTAACAGCAACAACAGTACCATTAATTCTAACATTACTTCCTTCGCTAGCAGCTAATGCTTCAGCAATAGTACTTAATTTAGTTGGCTCAGGAGTATCAGGTTCCTTAGCAAGAACAACTAAATCAAACTTCTTTGTAGCTTCAGCTGTCTTATATTTCAAAGTAACAGTCAAACTAACATTAGTGTCGCTTTCACCCCTAGTAACTTTACCAGTATTAGAAATAGCATCATTATCACTTGACCAAGTGATAGTAGCTTCAACACCATCTAAACTAGGCAAGGTAACATCCTTAGTAACAGATTTTGCACTGTCACCTTCAGCAAAAGTAATCGCAATTTGAGTGATAAACTCATTTGCTTTTTCTTCTTCATTTTCATTATCACAAGCTACTAACACAATAGCAAAAAGCATGATAAAGAAAAATAATAATAACTTTTTAAACTTCATAATTCTCCCTTCTTATTAATATAATAATAAATAATAAAAATTTTTGAAAAAATAATAGCCCATTAAAAATATATAAAAGTTTATTATTTTACAATTACATTATAGCAAATAAAAACAATATAATCAATTACAACACTAAACGAAAAAAATCCTAACTATCCAAAAATTGGATAGCCAGGATTTTTATATTAATCTGTTTTATTTAACAGTTTTATGCAGCAGGTTTAGCTTCTAAACTGCAATTTGCAAAGTCAATTATACTAGATTGATAATAAGAAGATGTAGTGTAACAAATAGTAATATATAATACACCAACACGTTCATTATTAACACTAGCAGCCATCTTACCATCTTCTCTTGTAGCACCATATAAGTCTTTAGAGAATGTAGTTGTTCCATCTGTATTAAATGCATTTACATCTGATTTTGTAGTAATTGTTTTACCATTATAATAAATTTGATTATTGTTATCGCCATCACCATAATGATAACCAATCTTAAAATTACAAATTGTAGAATCACTTGTACCAGAACCAGAAACATGAAGTGGATTATCACTTGTAGCAACAAGCTTTAAGATCTTACCATAATAATCACCACTAGCGATTAATGCAGCAAGTTCTGCATCATTATTAATTACTACAACAGCACTTCCTTCTTCACCTTCGTGATAATTTGGAGTAACTTTCTTTACAAATTCAATTTTTCCCTCACCATTTAAATCAATATATTCAGCTGCACCATCTACTGAAACAAAGCTACCTTCAACGATAACACAATCACCAATAGCAAGTGCAGTTTCAGAATCTTTATATTTATAGTTAGGGAAAGTTACAGTTGCGTCAATGTTATGAACAGCCAAAATTTTACCTGTTTCATTATCCATCAACATAAAACCTTTTACAGATTCGGTCTTATTGCCATCGCTTATAAAAGCAACAATAACACCTGATACTGTTGCACTAGCACCGTTTTCAAGTGCTAATGCCTCAGTTACTGACAGTCAAGCAGGTTCTTCAGCTTCTTCTTCTCCACCCTCGTAAGGAATTAATAAGTAAAGAGCAAATTGTAAATCTTCACTTGAGAAATCTAAACTTACAGTTTCAAGATATGTATCAGTATGTTTAGTTCCTGTGAATAATGCATTTAAATTAGCAAGGAAGAATCCTTTTGTTCCACCAGCTGTAGCATCAAATGATGCATCATCTGGATCAACTGTAGGTTGTTCAGCTAATTGAGCTAAAGCTTTATATAACCATTTCCATTTTGCAAGTAATTCAGCATCTGTTAACATAGCAGTCATATAAGAAGATTCAGTTTCAGCTGTATCTAATTTGTCAGCAGTTAATGATGTGCCATTCTTAGCATTGAAATCAGCCATATAATCAGCAGCCATTTCTTCAACATCTTCATAAATACGTTTAGCAGTAGCAAGCTTATATGCAGCTTCTAATTCTTCAGCAGAAGCGTATAATACTGTATCAGCAACTAAACTAGATCCACTAATTGGAGAAACAGTAGCAACAGTTTCACCATTAATATAATAGTTGAAGTTATATGAACCTACTGTAGTAGCTCCGTCTGGAGTGAATGTATATCTAGTTACATCAATGAACTTATTATAAATAATTGCTGCAGATCCTTCACCAATTTGAGTTTCGAAATATCCATTAATACTAGTAGGATCACCAACTAAAGTATTATGAATAAATACGAAATCAATTTGAGATCTAAATCTTAATAATGCAGCATTAGCATTTGTAACTTTACCGCAAGAAGCACCATCAAAATAGTTATCGATAAATGCAACTGATGCAGCACCATCAGCACTTGTCCACATAAAGAATTGACCTACATTATCAATCTTATTGCCCATAAACATATAAACAGTGTCAGATGCAACTTGATCTTTAATATAAGTATTTGTATTACCTAGAATACAATTAGTGAAAGACAACATGTCAGAATCCTTTGTAGCAGTGAAAGTAGTACCAGTAGCTCCACTTCCACCAAGTCCATAAACTGTCAAACCAGTAAATGATAATACGCCTTGCCATACTTGTATACTCTTTTCAACAACGATCTTAGCTTCAGCAACTCTATCTTCAGCGTAACCTGCTTTATCAAAGTTAGGACCTACGAACATAAGAAGAGATGAAGCAAGTTTCTTTGTTAAATTGTATTCACCAGCGAATAGATAAATAACAGCATAATCACCAGCTTTTAATACAGCATCATCAATAGTAGCGAATGCAGTTTCACCAAATACATATGCACCTTTACCAAAACTATAAACACCATCAGTTAAACCTGTTTTAACAATAATTGTAGGTTGAATCATTTCAACTGCAGCTAAATCTTCTTCAGTTGCTTCAATAGCAGTTGGAACTACCCATTTAGCCTTTAATGTAACATCTTCAGCAACAGTGATTGCATCAACTTTAACTTCACCATTGTACCAACCAACGAATGCAGCACCTTCTTTAACTGGAGGGAATGCTAATAATTCATTTGGTAATGTAGATGTAGTTTCTTCATATTCAAATGCAACAACACTTAAATCTAAATCAACTTCTGCAGCATCAGTAAGTTTTGTTACATCATCAGAGAAGATAATATAATCGCCAACTTCTAAGCCTTGAAGATATGAAATATCAGCAAATGCAGCATTGCACATTAGATGATAATCCCATTTAATATCTTTACTTTGAACTGTTCCATTAGCAACAACAACTTCTTCTACTTTAAATGCACCTTTAGCAGCATCATAGCTTAAGCCCCATCTATAAGACCATGAATAATTAGCCTCTGCAGCTTGATCTTTCTTAATTAACCATAATGTATCTGGATAATTAGCAGAAGTCCAGTAACTCTTAGCATAGCCAAATGATGTAACCTTTGTTAATTCTTGAGAATACATACCACCATCGAAATCATAAGTGATAGTGTAGATCTTCTTCCAAGAAGCTTTTAAGTTATAATCACCTAAAACAGTGATTTCATAATATACAGTTCCTTCACAATCTACCCAACCATAGAATTCATAACCTTCTTTTTCAGGAATAGGTAAAACAACTTGTTCTAAATCTTTATATTCGATGTTTTCAACAGCACTTCCGCCATCAACATCAAATTTAATATTATACCATGTATCTAAGTTCTTATAAGCTAATTCCAAAGCTTCAACAGAATCATAGCAATTAGCCCAAGATGTAGCATAACCACTAAAGTTATCATTGCTTACTTCTATAGCTAATACATCAGCAAAGTAGTTATTATCCATATTGAAGATAGCACCAGCTGCTGCAGGGTTATCTGCATATGACTTCTTTCCATCAATTAATGAATATGCACCAGCTAAGAACTTATTATAATGAACTTGTACATCTAAAGTATAATCACCATAACTAGCATTTCTTGGTCTAATACATCTCCAACCATAACCACCAGCTTGATCAAATGTATTATGAATAACATTGATTACAACATTACCAGCATGTGCTTCAACCATAAATCTTGTATCAATAGCTTCACTAGCAACATCTTTAATATAATTGTCTTTAACTAAGAATGTTAAGCCACCTACACCATAAACATACATGAATGATTGATTTGTCTTTTCTAAATAGTTACCTACTAATTCAGCTTCACCAAATAAGCATGTATCAACATAGAACATATCCCATAATCCATCACCGATAACTTCATTATCTTTAACTACAACATTTTCAATAGTGCCAAATCTTACCCATCTATTTCCTTTATAATCTTTAGAATAGTTATTAGCAACTAAGATGTTCTTAACTGATGTAGCAGCACCAGCATTTAATACACCCTCACCACCAACTGGGTTATTTGCAATGTTATTTACAAATTGTAAACCATTAACACCATCAAATACATTGTTTTGTTTATTAGTAGTAAATCCATCAAATACAACACCATCAGCACCAAATGAAATAATACCATCAATAATAGCTTCAGCTCCTCTTGATTCATCTTTACCAGCTTTGCCAGCATTTGGTCCAACAAATTTAACAGATTTAATTACTCTTACATCTTCAGTATATGTTCCAGCAGCAACTTCAATTGTACAACCATCTTCAGCAATCATCATTGCTTCCATGATTGTAGCAAATTTAGTTTCATCAGCTGGATCAAC
>JAFSVH010000117.1 GCA_017450215.1 Bacilli bacterium
TATATAAATATAGTTATATATATTTAGAAAGGAGAAATAAATGAGTAAGATTTTAATTATTGAAAATAATATAGAATTATTACAATCTTTAGAAAGATTACTTGAAAAAGAAGGCTATGAAGTTGATATAACTTATGATGCTATTCTAGGATTGAGTTATTTAGTCACTAAGAAATATGATTTATTAATACTTAATTTACATTTAGAGCGAATAACATCAAAAGATATTATTAGTAGCATCAAATCAAGAAATATTAATATTCCTGTCATTGGTCTTACTTCTAAAGAAGTCATTAATGAAAAATTACTTTCCTTTAATAATTTATTAAATGAATATTTAGCTCTTCCTTTCTATAGTGATGAATTGTTATATAAGATTAATAAAGTATTAACTTTATTTAATGAAAATAAATCATTCAAATTCTTTGATTGTGATATCGAAGGCTTTATCTTAAAAAAAGGAAATGATAAAGAAAAGGTAACGGGAATAGGAATTGAAATATTAGATAAATTAAAAGATAAAGATATTTGTTTTAATAATTTAATGGATTTTGATTTTAAGCATAATGATATATGGGCTTATATTAGTTCTATAAATAATAAATTAAGAAAGATTAATTCAAATAAAAAAATAATAATAGAAAATGAAAATTATAAGGTGGTAGATTTATGATTAAGAAATTAAAAAAGAAAATCGTTATTTATTCATCCCTTTCAATATTTATATTACTTGCTTTAGTATTTTTGATTGTTAATATTACTAATTTTTCTTTAATTGCTAATAATGCTGATAAAATTACAGAAGCAATAATGAGAAAAGCAGGTAAGTTTGAAGGTATGCCTCAAGAAGGTAGTGAATTTGACAAACCAATGGGACCAATGGGTCCATACAGTCCTGAAATGCAGGCATCTTCGAGATTCTTTTCAATCTCTTTCGATAAAGATGGGAATGCTAATGTTGTTGAATACAGATTGACTGAACAAAGCATGAGTCAAGAAGAAGCAATTAAACTTGCAAGAAAGTTGCTTGATAAAAGAATTGGTTGGGTTAATACAATATATAGATATCGTACATATAAAGAAAATGGAATTAAATATGTTATTGTTCTTGATCAAGATCGTGAATTAACTCCATCATTTAATGTATTATGGATATCACTAATTAGTTTAATCTTAGGTACTTTGATATCTACTTTAATATTAATTAAAGTATCATCATATTTAATTAAACCAGTTGAAGAAAGTGATAGAAAACAGAAGAGATTCATTAAAGATGCAACTTATGCATTAAAGACTCCAACTACTATTATTGATGAAGCTAATGAAATGTTAAGAAGTGAAAAGAATGAAAAATTAAATGATACGATTAAATTAGAGCTTAAAAAGATGAATGATTTAATTGATAATATGAACACTATTTCGATATTAGATGATCCTAAAAAGGTTGAGTTTAGTTCATTCA
Organism: Bacilli bacterium; assembly: GCA_017450215.1. Lineage (GTDB taxonomy): Bacteria > Bacillota_I > Bacilli_A > ML615J-28 > CAG-698 > RGIG3506. The sequence continues at coordinate 1,463 of JAFSVH010000117.1, forward strand.
ATGTGAAAGAAGAAGTAGACCAAGTAGTTAGCTTCTACCTTAATCAATATAAAGAAAACAATATTGATTTTAAATTAGATGTAAGTAGTGATATAGAATATAATTTTGATAAGAGTTTATTTAGAAGAATCATTCAAGAAGTTATAGATAATGGATGGAAATATTCATTATCCAATACTAATTTAAAACTTCAAAAGAATGAAGATAGATTAACTATTGAAATGGTTAATGATTGTTTAGATATTAGCGAAGGAGATCAATCAAGAGTATTTGAAAGATTTTTCCGTATTGATAATGATAAAACAAAGAAGATTGATGGAAATGGAATGGGACTAGCTGTTGTTTATGAGATTGTTAATAAATATAATGGAAGAGCTAGTGCTAAGGTTGTTAATAAATTATTTATTTTAAAGATTGAAATATAAATATAAAAATATAAATATAAAAATAAATTATTATAGAAAGGAGGAAACATATGAGTGAAGCTATTATTGTAATGAAGCGATATGAGATGAAATATATCCTAAATAAAGAACAAGCAGAATACTTGGTTGAAGCTTTAAAGGGGCATATGGAAGTTGATGAATATGGTAAAACTTCAATTGCTTCACTTTATTATGATACTCCCAATTTTAGATTGATTAGAAATTCAATTGAAAAACCAGAATTTAAAGAGAAGCTTAGACTTCGTTCTTATGGACTAGCAAAACCTAGTAAACCAGTTTTTCTTGAATTAAAAAGAAAAGCACAGGGAATTGTTTATAAGAGACGAGTTGTAACTAATGTTGAAGATGTAAATAGATTTTTAAGTGGTGAATCCAATATTTTCGCAAATGGTCAAATTGCGAAAGAAATCACTTATTTTAGAGATTATTATGGTTCTTTGATACCTTCATGTTTAATCATTTATGATCGTGTTGCTTATTTTGAACCAGGTGGTGATTTAAGATTAACAATAGATTATAATCCTAGATATAGACTTGATAATTTAAATCTAGATACATCAATGGAAGGTATCTCACTTCTTAATGAAGGAGAAGCAATTCTTGAAATTAAAGTTCAAGAAGCAATGCCTTTATGGCTAAGTAATATTTTATCTAAGGGTAAAATATATAAGAATAGTTTCTCTAAATATGGAGAAGCTTATAAACAACAAATACTAAAAAGTAGAATGATAAATTATTAATAATTAGTAATATTAATGGAAAGGATAAAAATATGTTTGATTCAATTTTCGATAATGCTTCAATTTCAAGCGTTGCTCAGTTCTTTATAATGGCAGGAGTTGCCTTAATTTCAGGCTTTCTTTATGCTTGGATACTATCTTTTAGAGTACGTTCATCAAAACGTTTCTTCTTAGTTAATGCAATACTACCATTTGTTGTTGGTGCTATTATATCCTTTGTAAATGGTAATTTAGGAGTAGGAGTTGCTATTGGTGGTGCTTTTGCTTTAATTAGATTTCGTAGTGCACCTGGATCTGCTGATGAGATTGCATCTATCTTTGTGACTATGGCAGGTGGTGTTGCTTTTGGCATGGGATATTTAGGTTATGGTGCTATAATCTTGGTTGGTCTTGGTTTAATTTATGATTTACTTACAGTGCTTCCTGTGTTTGAACATAAATCATTTTCTGATGAAAGATTACTTAGAATCACTATTCCTGAATCACTTGATTACAATGATGTCTTTAAACCTACATTTGACCACTTCTTGAAAGAAGTAGAAAATGCTGGAGTTAAGACTACAGGAATGGGATCTATGTTTAGATTATCATTTAGAATTGTGATGAAAGACCCAAGAGAAGAAAAAGAATTGATAGATGAATTAAGGACACTTAATGGAAATTTAGAAATTCAAATTTTACCATTTAGTGATAAGGATAATACATTGTAAAAAAATATAAATATATA
>JAFSVH010000118.1 GCA_017450215.1 Bacilli bacterium
AAAGCAAAAGGCGTTATGAAGAAGCTCTTGAACAGGAGATTGAAGCATGAGAGAATTTAATCATAATTCTACTTGGGATAGCGTCGAGGATATGACTATTAATGAGGCTATTAATATTCTATCCCATGATGCTAATAGCAATGATAAAGATTGGTCTGCTCGTCCTCATAAGGCTAAGGCTGCTCAAATGGCTATTGAAGCATTGAATTTCTATCAGAATTATCTTTCTAGTGTAGCTACTAGTGGTAATGAAACAAACGCTTATTTAGCTAAAAATCGCTATCTACTTTATTTAAAGGATATTAACGATGAATATCCTTTAGGACAAATGTATTATAAACATATACCGCATAAAGGAGAAGTATTTCAGTTTTATATTAATGATGCAGAACATTATTATGTTTATACCCTTAGAACTCATGCAATTATAAATGTTTATTCAGCTATCTTTCGAGCAGATATTGAAGTTAAAGTAGAAGATGTAATCGAACTTCAAAAGGAGGATTTTCTGTGGGAAGTGTAAAATATGGTTCAAATCAGATTATTACAAGAGTAACAGGTAAATTTAATTTTTATACAGATGGTGATTATAATATGGGAGGTATCGAAAAACTAAAAGATTATTGTACTAAGTATGATATGACTATGATTGACGATAATCCATATGATATCTCTATCCTATTTGATTGGGATATTAAAAATGAAATTGCTGAACTTTATTGTGAAGACCTGTTTTATAAGCTTCGTGATGTATTTGAAAAGATTGGTTGCCAAGCAAGTTCTTTTAAGCTTTATGTTATGAAAGACCTTGTTAATATGTTTACCGATGTAGTTGACAATGGAATTTATAAACATAAAGCTAATTATTATGGCTCTATGGGTGGCCAATATGATGGGACAGAAATCTCTTATCAAGTATTGGAAACCTCTGATAGAGTAGTTCCTGCACCACAAAATAGTAAAGAAGATATCTATCATATTATTTATAATCTTATTGTACGAACTAAAGGATTAGGAGTTACTATGAAAGATATTCTTTATTTCGCTCAGGAAAAGCAGAATTATAGTAAAGAAGAAGTAATAAAAGTAGTTGAATATATGTTAAACCATAAAATAATTACAAATAAATTCCGTGAAGATGGTATTCTTATTTATACTTGGGGGAGATTAAATAACCTATGAATGGAGTAAGGATTCTGCATACTATTAATAACCCTATTTATGGATTTGGTTTTACTTGGAAGTTTGTTGTTACTTTAATTATTACAGCTTTTGTAATTGTTTGTACGGTTTTTATTTTAAAGTATAATAAGGAACATCTAAACCGATATTTAGATAATGATTCTTTTGCTTTAATTATAATTTCTATTTTTGGTATCGCAGTAACCATTTTAATGCTTTTTAATGGAAAAGTAGTTGATACTTATCCTACTTATGAAGTATGTTTGGATGAAACAGTAAATATGGTAGAGTTTCTTGATAAATATGATATTCTTGAACAACGAGAAGATATTATTGTGGTACAAGAAAGGAGTTAATTGTAATGGATGGGATTCATGTATTAAATGTAATTTCACATAATATTAATACTTGGGGAATTAATGGTATAGTAATCTTTTGTGGAAGCATTGCTCTTATTGGCATTGTACTTGGAATTACTCTTGGACATTTTATAGATGATTCGTGGTCTATTTTAGTTGTTCTTGCTATGCTTCCTCTATTCATTGGACTTATGGTTGCCTCAGAAGCTACTTTTGTTAAAACTTATAACACCTATGAAGTAACAATAGATGAAACAGTTAATTTTACTGAATTTATGCAAACATATGACCTTATAGAACAAAGAGGGGAAATTTATGTAATCAAGGAAAAAGGCACACCATGATGGATGGAATTTACATTTTGAATATTATCGAAAAACCGATATATGGTTTCGGATGGAATAGTGGACTTGGTTGGTTTTTTGTGATACTTAGTATTATAATTGCTATTGAATCAATTCATTTAACTATGATTGAAAGAGATGGAAGGAATTTACTGTTTCTTTTATTAACATTTCTTACTATTATTATAAGTGCATCTTATTTTTCCAGTTCAAAAGTAATAGGGACTTATAATATTTATGAAGTTACAATAGATGATACTGTCAGTTGGGTAGAATTAAATGAACGCTATGATGTGATAAGTCAACGTGGTAATATTATTGAAATTAAAGAAAAAAGATGTAAATTAAATAAAAATATATTGAAAATTACTTGACAAATATCTCCTAACTATGTTATTATATACATGGTTAGGAGATTTATATTTATAATACAAAGGAGAAAATATTATGCAGCGTTTTGAAAATGTAAAGGATATTACTCTTGATGCTATTAAGCGTATGTATGAAAACGATGGGTATGAAGCTATTCGCCCTTCTATGAAAAAAGTTCCCGAAAACCATGTATTCGATGAAGATAAATCTGTTAAGTGGAATCGTGAAGCTGTTATTAACTGGAATAATGAAGTTAAGCAGGAAATGCAAAATTACCGTAAGCGACAAAATGAATGCTATGAAGAACTTATGGAGGATATCGCACAGTATCTATGTAATAATTATTGTAAGATTAATCATGCTCAGGGACTATTTCTTGCTAAGTGGTGTTATGAAGAATATCATTCTTGCATGAGCGATTTCTTTATTAATATTGATTACATTGCAGATTTTTATGAGTGTATGTTTGATTTGCTCAAATAAAAAATATGAGTAATAGAGGTTATATTATGAAAAAATTCATAAACAATATTAAACTCTTTATTAGATATATACTTGCAGCATGGGAAGAAAATAGATATCGTAGAAGAAATAAATTTTGTAGTGGATGCTCACACTTTAAATCATTTATGGGTACTGCTGGGATATGTGAATACCAAAATATTGGGCATAATTCTTTTGATTTCAAAGATTTCTTTGATAGATGTAATTGCAATAAATTTACAGCAGATAAATTTGATTTAATTCAAGAAATTAAACAAGCTTGGGATTTTTCATTTCACTGATTATGTTTTATAATTTAAATTTAGGAGAATTGAACTATGAAAGTAAAACCCATGTATTTTTGTGAATTTTGTAATGCTACTCCATTGGATAGTATGGAGGAAGCTCAAAAGCATGAAGCATCTCATTTTAAATTAACTAGGGAACAATATATTAAATGGGGAAAGTTAAAAAGAGTAGCAAGTGATTTAGGTAGCTACCTTAGTATGTCAAATAATTCAGAAAATCGCAAAAATTTTGATGATGCGATTGAGGAACTTTGTGCTTTTGAAGCGGAGAATAATTTATCTAATCTTGGCATGGCAAAAATTCCTAGTTATTTTGGTTTTATGTAAAGGAGTGTTATAAAATAGATAAGATAAACATTTATTCTAATTTTAAATGTCCTTTTGAATATGAACTTAAGTCTGGGAAAATGATATGTGATTTTGGCTTAGGAAATGCAGATATGGAATGTCCTACTGAAATTTTTAATAAATGTCAATCAACTTGTAATCAATATCCAGAATTAGAATAGGAGGAATAA
>JAFSVH010000013.1 GCA_017450215.1 Bacilli bacterium
AATACAATTAAATTTTAAGGATATAAAATGGGTTTCTCTATGCTTTATCTTGAAGGAAACATTGAATAAATGTTAGGCGTGACCAGATAGAGAGTAAAAAGAAAACTTCATGATAAATTAAGGTCTGTAAAGGTGGAAATCCTTCACGAGTAAGAAATAATGCTTTTCCCATTTTATAATATATAGGGAGATAAACATGTTTAATACAGATAAGCTAGTTGGGCAATATCTTTATGATATTAAAGTAATTGATATTGATGAAGGCAATAAAAATGGTCTTATTATTGTAACAGATGGCGAAGTTGTAATATTAGAACTGTCTGCGGAATATTGCCATGATTGTTGGGTAACAGAAATTCCACCAATAATTTATCAGGGAATTATTACAGAGGTACAAGATTCAGGATATCTTCTAACAATTACAACTGTAACAGGTAGAAATGATATTGAAGCTCGTGCAGAGTGGGGATATGAAACTTATTGGAATGAAAGGGGAAAATACAAATACTATGAAAAAAGTAAGTAGACCATTGGTTTTTGAAACTAATAGTAGTAGTACTTGTAGTGTATCTATTACTAATAATATAATTATGTGTACTCAAGATGATTTAAATAAATGGCAAATTGGTGAATTGCTATATGATACAAAAAATAATAGTTTAATTACTTCTAAAAATATAAGAGAAGAATATCAAGATAAAGCAATCGAAACTTATCAAGAGGCTTGTAAAAAGGATAAATATAGAACTCCTTGGGATAAATTAGAAGTATCTCTTCAAAATGAATGGGTTGACCAATATATTAAATCTAATTGCAATAATTATCTCCGTTATAAAGAATTAAATACTTGGTATAGTCAAATAAATATTTCAAAATTTGTAGCATCTAATGGAGAAACAATTGTCGCTGTTTGTGTTTGTGATTATGAAACTTATGATGAATATGATTAAGGAGTACTTATGAAAATTCAAGTTCGTAGAAATGTATTTGAAACTAATAGTAGTTCTACTCATTCTTTAACTATTTGTGAAGAAAAGTATTATGAAGGTTGGCTCAAAGGTAAATATGCTTTTGATGAAGTTAAGAAAAATTTTATTCCTGTAGAAATTAATTTTGCTCCATTAGAGAATATGAGCAAAGAAGAAGAGCAGGAAATTATTGAAAATTATACATATGATAGTGGATATTGGCTTACTTGGGATGAACGTGATGATGAAGACAAATTTGCATGGTATAAAGATTATCAAATCAAAAAGAAATACGGTGAGCAATATGAAACTTATCAGATTTGGCAAGAAAAAAGTGATTATATAAACAATAAAGGAGAAATTGATACATATTATACCTCTCCTAGTGGAGATAAATTAGTTGCTTTTGGTTATTACGGTTATAATGGATAAGGAGAAATTATGAAACGACAAGTAAGATTAAATGTGTTTGAAACTAATAGTAGTAGCACTCATAGTCTAGTTATTTGTACAGAACAAGATTTTAATGATTGGAAAGCTGGTCGTAAACTTTTTGATAATGATTCCGAAAAAATTATTGAAGCTCCAAAACTAGATAAAAATCAGCAAAAGAAAGCTATTGATGAATATATTGTTCGTCAAAAGAAAGAAAAATTTTGGTCTGAATGGGATAACCTATCTAAGCAAGATAAAGATGCTTGGTTTGCTCAATGGGCTGATGCTAATATTCTTAACGAAAATTATAGTGATTATAAGAGATATCTAACTCGTGAAGAATATTATGGGCAACATGAATATATGGATTTTTATACAAAACATTTTGCTACTCCAAATGGTGATAAAATGGTAGCTTTTGGTTATTATGGACATGATTAATTAAAAGAGGATTTTTATATGAAGAAACAGATTAGAGCTAATGTATTTGAAACAAATTCTTCATCTACTCATTCTGTATCTATTAATTGGAATGAAAATCATAGTAATTTAGCACTTTCTTGTTGTGATTTTAATGATTATATTGTATATGATAATTATTTTAATGAAGAACGTATTCAAGTTCCATTTGGAGAATTTGGGTGGGAAATTACTAGTTATGATGAAGTGTGGGATAAATTAAGATATGTTGCCACAATGCTTTTAGAGACATACGGAAATGCTATGGGTTCAAGATATCATGATAGAACTCCTGATGAAATTGAAGCTGCATGGAAACCTACTGATATTTATGAAACTGATGATTTCCATACATTAGATGATGCTATTTATAATGCTACTGGTTATGATTGGCATATTTGTTTCAATGAGAACGACTTAGTACATTATAAAAAGTATACAGATAAAGATGGTAATGTACAAGGTTATTTCCATAATGGAGATTATGGTTATATTGACCATCAAAGTTGTGAAAATTATTATTGCCTACAAGATTGGCTAGATGATTGGGGTCTTTCTTCTGTTGAATTTGCTATTTTTAATCCTGCTGTAACTATCAATACTGATAACGATAATAACTATTAAAAAATTTTAAAAAATTACCAGAAACTCCTTGACAAACAAGGAGTTTTTGTGTTATACTCCTTTTGTAAACGAAAGAGAAAAGGAGTTACACCTTATGGGTTGCTATATTTTAGCAGATATTAAAGAGGATAAACACAATACTTATATTTGTTGTAAGCATAATCATTACTTAGAAACTTATAATATTAATGATGCTGCTGAATTTAATAGTATCTTAGCAGCAAATAATGTATTACATAATAATGTTAAAAATGTAGAAGGTAAATATAAACCAGTAGAAAAATCAACAATTGAAGTACCAAAATTTATTGATTTTCCAAAGGTTGTTTCATTAGAGGAAGAAAATCTTCAAGTTCCAAAAGGAGATTATTATAATAAAACTTTAGATAACCCTAGTTATACTATTAATCGCAATTTGCCTCATAATTTAGAATATTTTATCAATTTAGTTAAAGATATGGCAGATTGCTTAGAAGTTATTAGTGGTTCTATTGAAGAAAATAAAAATACTGTTAAAGAAAAAGATAAAGCTACACTTGATATTATTCATTTTATGGAATTTGTAGATTTAAATGCAAGTGATGGTTTTAAAACTTATAAAAAATTGCAAGAAATTCGTCAAGAGCGTAGAAATTCTAAAGATATAATTGCGCTTGTTTCTATTTTAAGTGATTTTGGAATTACTTCTGAAAAATTAACTAGCTTATCTCAAGTACTTACTGATAATTTTTATGAAAGAACTTATACACCTAGAGAAGTAGACTTATTTGCTGAATTTTGTAAAGGAGATTAACTAAATGAAGATTCAAATTCGTCGTAATGTATTTGAAACAAATTCTTCTTCAATGCATAGTCTTGTTATTCGTCGGAATGATATTACATCTGTAGATGATAATAATGTTGAACATCCAATTAATCGTATTTTAACTCATGATGAAATGCTTACAAATATTAAGCGTTTTATGGATAAACAAGGAATTGTTGATTTTAGTTATAGAAATTGGTACTTTGGTCGTTCTCCTTTCAGAATTATGACTACTTTTTCAGAAAAAGTAGAATACCTTCTTGCATCTTATCTGTATTTTAGAAGATATAATGAAGAAAATCAAATTGGATTTGATGAAGCAGTAGCTTTAATTAAAAAATTAGTCCCAGAAGTAAAAGATATTAAGTGTCCTAGTGATATTGGATTTGATGAAGCTTATTACTTTAGTTGGAAAAATCAATATGGCTTTTCAGATGAAGATTTCCTTACACATACTCGTTACATTGCAATTCAAGATGGTGATGAATATGGGAAATGGCATGATGTATATCTGTACAATCTAGCAAGTGAAGACGTTATTGAAGTTGATAGTATGGATTTCCATAATGGTGAAAAGGAGTGTTAGGAATGAGTATTGTGCGTATTATGAATAGTGAGAAACTATGTGACCGTGCTTACTTTTATATTAAGAAGGAAAATAGGGAAGTTACTAAGGAAGAACTTCAAGAAGCATGTGGGATTTATCCTTGGACACTAGAGCGCCATAAGGAAGATAATAAACCTATTCCTCTTTGGTTTGGATATGGTGATGAATTTGATTATAAAGATAATTTCTATATTATTGCAGATGTAAATGCAAGACTTCAATTTGCATATGCTTCATATTTTAATGATGATGAATTAAATAATTGGATTAAGGAACAACTACCAATGATTGAAGATTTTAGCAAAATCTCAACATATCGTAATGGTTTTAATCTTAGAGAGTTCCTTAATGAGAATAATATTACAGTACAAGACTTTATTATGAATGATAAGTATGTAGTTGTACTTGATGATGGGATTCATTGGGGTAAATTAGTTTATAGTTATCTAGTAGACCTTGATGTATTTACTGAGGAAACAGCTTATCAGCCAATTGATTTTTATGGTAGTATTGATTAATTTTTAAATAACACAAAGGAGAATTATTATGTGGGTTAGTTATAAGAACGGGAATTATATGGTTCATTTCAATACTAAGAATGGTACTAAGATTCGTGAAACTGAGGAAGATAATTTTGTTCCTAGTTTTGCTGAAAATATGGATGTAAAAATTACTGACCGTTGTGATGGTGGATGTGAATATTGTTATGAAGGTTGTACTACACAAGGGAAACATGCTGACCTTATGAACGCTAAGTGGGTTGATACTCTTCATCCTTATACTGAACTTGCAATTAATGGTAATGACCTTACCCATCCTCAACTTGTACCATTTCTTAAAAAGCTGCAAAAGAAGAATATCATTACTAATATGACCGTTAATCAGGTTCATTTTGAAAAGCATAAAAGTTTTATTCATTCTCTTGTAGACCATGAGCTTATTCATGGAGTTGGCATTTCTCTACGCAAAGTTACTCCACAATTTATTAATAGTGTTAAGGAGTTCCCTACTGCTGTTATTCATGTAATTAATGGTGTTTGTACTCCTATTGATTTTATGGAACTTGCAGGAAATGACCTTACTATTCTTATTCTTGGGTATAAGAATCTTCGTCGTGGAGTAGGTTATTTAAATGACCATACTCAGGAAGTAGCTAGGATTCAAAGCTGGACTTATGATAATCTTGATACAATTCTTAAGGGGTTCAGGACTGTTAGCTTTGATAATCTAGCACTTGAACAGCTTAATGTAAAGAATCATCTAAGTGATGAACAATGGGAAGAGTTTTTTATGGGAAGTGATGGAGCATACACCTACTACATTGACATGGTAGGTAATACATTTTCTCGTAATTCTCTTTCTACTGAACGATTCCCAATTATGGATAATTCGCAAAAGATGTTTGACTTTATTAGAGATAAATATAATCTAAGAGGTTAATTATGTCTATTTATTTACTTGGTTTAAAAAGCACTTATAAATATTATTATAAAAAATTTCCTTGGTCTGAAAGAGAACCACAAACATTAGAAATTATTTCAAATGTTAAACCAGTTTATGTAAAAGAAAAAGAAGCAGCTTTTGCTAAGTACAAAGAATATTTTGAATATATAGATAGTTATCGTATTAATATTGATACAGTATTTAGCACAAATGCTGAATCAGTTGATACTGCCTTATATTTAATGAAGGATAAAAATACTATATGCTGTGGACATGAAATAGTTTTTATCCTAAAATTTATCCCTAATATTAAATATTTAATGAATCATTTACCAGCAGAAGATTTTAAAGCATGGTGGGTTGAAAATAACCCTGAAACAAGCAATAATTACAACATTTCAGAGGTATTAAATTTAACAAGCTCGGAAGATTAAACAAATCTTCTTAAACTACAATATATAGTGGTTCGATGAATTAATCAACCACTATATATTGTGGTAAAGACTAAATAAAAGTGTCATTTTATTTGGGGGTGTATTTTTGCAACCTATGTTAGAAAATAAAAAAGTTTGGGAAACTTTTGAAGATATCCATAATAATGCTTATTATATGTATAGAACAGAGAAGCCAGAAGCGAATAATACAGAATATATTGCTGGTTGGAATGATTGTTGTCAATATTTTGCTGCCCAAATGGTGAAAAAATTAACAAGGGAAAATAAGGAGTAAAAAACATACTTGACAAAATTCAACCATTCATGTTATAATTCGTGTTGCTTAAAAAAGCAATTTATTTTAAGGAGAATTAATTTATGAAGCGCAATTATGGTACTGTATCTATTGGTGTTAGAACTCCTATTATTCGTGAAGGTGATAATCTAGCAAGTATCGTTGTTGAATCAATACAAAATGCTTGTGATGATTTAAACATGGAGTTAGAAGATAAAGATGTAATTGCTATTACAGAATCCATTGTAGCTCGTTCTCAGGGTAATTATGCAACAGTAAATGATATTGCAGAAGATATTCGTCGTAAGCTAGACAAGGCTAATGGTGGCAGAACTGTTGGACTAGTATTCCCAATCCTATCTCGTAATCGCTTTTCTATGTGCTTAAAGGGTATTGCTCGTGGGGCAGATAAAGTTGTTATTCAACTTTCTTATCCTTCCGATGAAGTAGGTAACAAACTAGTAAGCGATAAGGAATATTATGCTTCTGGTGTCGATGATATGATTGATTATTATGTTATTGATACTTCTTGGAAGCAAGTGTTTCCTAATGCAGTACATGAATTTACAGGTGTAGATTATCTACAATATTATCGTGAAATTGTAGAAAATGAAGGGGCAGAATGCAAAATTGTTTTAAGTAATTATCCTCAAGTATTAGCTACTACATTTGATGCTGATATTATTATTGCTTGTGATATTCATACTCGTAATCGTACTATTGATGAACTATGTACATTTACAAATCCTGATATAGTATATTCACTTACTGATATTCTTTCAGAACCTATTAATGATAGTGGTTATAGTCAATACGGTCTATTGGGGTCAAATAAAGCAAGTAATGAATCTGTAAAATTATTCCCTCGTATCTCAGAAGCTATGGATTTAGT
>JAFSVH010000119.1 GCA_017450215.1 Bacilli bacterium
TAATCTGAAAAATAAAATTAAATTTATTTTAGTAAAATCACTAAAAAAGGGCAGACTTCCCCTTACCCCCAAGTTAAGTCATAAAATTTAAGTATCTAATATGGCATTCTGGTTAATCATTTCTAATAATTCTTCAGATGTAAGTCCTAAAGATAATAATTGCTTAAGAGATTGTTTAAAATTATTCTTGGTATATTTAATTCTATCTTTATCATTTGTTTCATTAGAAGCTAAATCAGTTGGATTCCAAACTTCACCAGTTGATAGCATATGATAAATAGCTACTAAAATCTTTCTGGCAATAGCTACATAAGAACGTTTCTTACCACGACGTTTAGAAATCTTATTAAACTTGTTGGCATAATAAGTATTTGTTTTATCTTTAACAGCACAATGTGCGACCTCAATTAAATAAGGTTTAAGATAAACGCCAGCTCTTGAAATTTTAACTGATTTTTTCTTTCCTGCAGATTCATTACATCCAGGAGCAAGACCAGCCCAAGAAGATAAACGATAGTGATTAGAAAATTGACTCATATCAGTACCAATTTCAGAAAGAATGGAAATAGCAGAATTTCTATCAATACCAGGAATAGTCATTAAAAGATTGATATAATCTTCAAAAGAACTAACTAACATATCAACAGTATCTCTTAAAGAATTAATTTGATTAGTTAAATAATTAATATGATCTTCGACAATTTTAATTCTTAGTTTTTGTTCATTAGTATAGGTTAATCCACCAACAGAAGATAGTATATCTTCGTGAGAAGATTTGCAATTTTTACGTAAACAACTTATAATATCCTCATCTGAGAAATTATCATTATTTAAAACAATATCAATAATAGATTGAGCAGATTTACCAAAGATATCAGTAAAAACCATATCTAATTTGCAGTTACCAACGGTAAGAGCATTAGTAAATCTGTTTTTCTCAGAAGTTTTATTACAGGTAAGTTTGTATAAATAGCGAGTAAATTCTCTTAAGATTCTAATATCTTTAGGTGGAATAAAACTAGAACGAACTATACCTAATTTAAACAAGTCTGCAATCCACTTTGCATCCTTGTTATCGTCTTTCTCACCTTTGATAACAGCAACCCATTTAGGATTGGCAACGACGACATTAGAAATAAAACCTTCTAATGCATTGTATACTGGAATATAATATTTACCTGTTGATTCCATACATACATTTTGACAGTCGTTTTCAATTAACCAATTTCTAAATTGAATTAAAGAATTATTAAAGGTAGAAAAACGTTTTCTAAGGTATTTAGGTTCTGTGGAAGTTGAATCACATATAACGGCAACAATAAAAGATTTGTGAACATCAACACCACAGGCCTTATCATAAATAACTTTCATAAATAAAACATCCTTTCAAAATATTTTTGAAGGAATGAGTTGTCTATGCAGTTAACACTAAGAATTAACTAAAGTCAATGATTAATCTACAGCCTTAAAAGAACTACTTATGTGTGCTTGAAAAAACTGCATTTGCACTGCTTATTATGCTGGTTTAATCCCAAGAGTTACAGGAAGTCTGCAACTCACCTCAACGTGCTTTGTAGTACACACTCCTTCAAGGTTGTTATTATATATAAAAATAAATTTAATTCAAGGTTTACATTCCTATGTGTGCCTTGAACGAAGTGAAAGGAATGAATCTTATTATGA
>JAFSVH010000120.1 GCA_017450215.1 Bacilli bacterium
TATTTATATATATTTATTTATTTATATATTATTTAGCTTCAATAATTCCGTAATTACCATCATTTCTTAAATAAACAACTGATGGTTTATGTGATTTACTATCAATGAATAAATAGAAATCATGACCTAACATTTCCATTTGAGTAATTGCATCTTCTTTATCCATTTCAATCAAATCAACACTCTTGTTTTTAACTAATTTTGAAACTTCATCTTCGCTTTCATTACTCTCTTCAACAAGCATTTCTTTTTCATAATAGCCACTAACACCTGCACGATGCTTAATAGCTTTTGCAATTTTAGCTTTATGACGAGAAATCTGTTTAACTAATCTATCAATAGCCATATCAATAGCTTCATAGATTGTCTCACCATTAACTTCAGCTCTAAGAATAATATTCTTAGTAGGAATTGTAATTTCAACAGTTTTAAAGTCAGGATAAGCCTTACATAACACATTTGCTTCAATAGCTTCTCCATTAGCAAAGTATTGGTCCATCTTTTGCAATTTTTCTGTAGCATATTCAGTAATTGCAACAGTAGGTTCGAACCTATTCTTTCCGCGCACAACAACTTTCATAAATTACCTCCAAATATATATTTACTATAAGTAAGATAATATCAAATAATTGATATAACCTTCTTACAATAAGATTATACCACAATCTATCTTAATTTAAAATAAAATATACCTTTCTTTATAATATTAAACTATATAATTATATGAATATTATAATCTGCTATTATTAAAGCATTAAACAAATCAAAATAATTACTAAAATCATCTTCATTATCAAGCCATAAAAATATATTATTACTATCTTTGTTAAAGGAATCTAATATAATATCTTTAAATAATATCTTACTTCTTCTTATATCTAATCCTTTATAATAATTAATATCGCATTTAGATAAATAATAAATATGAATAGCTTTATATCCAATTTTTATTATTTCATCCCTAGTTCTATATTTACATTCATAACAGCTATATTCTTTAAATATATTATAAATATTTCTTTTTTCTTTCTTTGGACAAATATTCATTTTTCCACCTCTATTATAATGATATTAAAAGATATTACGTTAAACAATAATTATTATCTATTAATGTTTTATAAAATTAAGATAATCTTAAATTAAGATAATCTTAAAATGAGATAAACTTAAAATAAGTTAAACTTAAAATAAGTTAAACTTAATTTAACTTGCTTTATATCAATAAATATACTATACTCTTATAACAATTTAAGGTAAAATATAACTATGAACAAATAATATTAATAAATATAATTAAAAAACATTAATATTGATTATATTTATATAGGAGGATAATCTTGATATTAGGTATTAGTGAATTCATATCAAAATTACCACCTGTTGCTAGTATCATCATTTCTATAGCATTAATGTTGTTTGGTGGTTTCTTAATGACGAGACTTACCAAATTATTAAAGCTTCCTAATGTGACTGCCTATATTTTAGTTGGTATCATCTTAGGTAGTCTTCATATCATTAGTGATGAAACTATAAAGGGAATGGAATTCCTTCCAGATATTGCGCTTGCATTTATCGCTTTCTCTACAGGTGAATTTTTTAAATTAGAGATCTTAAAGAAGAATGGTGCGAAAGTAATAATCATAACCTTATGTGAAGCTTTAATTGCTTCAATCCTAGTCTTCATATTGACATATTTCATTTTGCATTTAAATCTTGCTTTCTCAATTGTTCTATCAGCTCTTGCATCAGCTACAGCTCCTGCAAGTACAATGATGACAATTAGACAAACAAAAGCAAAAGGAGATTTTGTTAATACATTACTTCAAGTAGTAGCATTAGATGATATTGTTGGACTTGTAGCTTATTCAGTTGCAATATCAATTGCATCTACTTCTGTTTCAGGTTTAGGATTTAGCTTTTGGTCTATTATGAAGCCAATTTTAATTAATCTAATTGTCTTAATATTAGGTGGTTTCTTTGGTTTCATCTTAAACTTAATTCTTAAAAAAAGATCTAATGACAATAGATTAATCATTGCAATAGCAATGCTATTCTTATTCTGTGGTTTATGTGCTTTACTTGATATTTCACCACTTCTTGGTTGTATGTCAATGGGTATGGTATACATTAACACATCTAAAGACGAAAAATTATTCAAGCAATTAAATTATTTCAGTCCACCAATATTACTTTTATTCTTCGTAAGAAGTGGACTAACTTTCGATATTTCATCATTAACATCAAAAGGAATGATTGGACCTACTCCATTAATCCTTATTGCTGTTTTATATTTCATTATTAGAATCATTGGTAAATATAGTGGTGCTTACCTTGGATGTTTCATTGCGAAAAAAGATAAATTAGTAAGAAATAATCTAGGCTTAGCCCTAATCCCTCAAGCTGGTGTAGCCATTGGTCTTGCAGCTTTAAGTGCAAGAACATTCAGTATGTTAGGTTTCCCTGATGTTGGAAATGCCCTACAAACAATTATACTTGCTTCATCAATTCTATATGAATTGATTGGTCCTGGCTGTGCTAAATTATCTTTATATTTATCACATAGTTATTCAAACAATATTGAAGAATTAGTACCAATAGATGAAATAAGTGATAATAAAAATAAATCTAATGTTCAAATATTAATTGATCGTATTAAAAAAATACAATCAACAATACCTGAACATGATATTTCAGAAGAAGAAATTGCTTATAATGAAGCAGTTGAAGAACAATATAACTATTCATATATACAATACAATTATAAAAATAAAAATTGGAGGAAAAGAAAATGATAAAATTTTTAGTTATTGATCCAATTGCAAATCTATTAGGCAATTGGAGTAGTGAATTAAACGCTTATAGTATCATTTTAAGAATATTATTATCAATTGCACTTGCCGCAATAATCGGGACAGAAAGAGCAAACAAAAGACATGCTGCTGGATTAAGAACTTTCATCCTTGTTTCTCTTTCTTCAACAATAGCAATGCTACTTGATGTCTTCATTGCAACAACAACTGAGAAATCATTCTATTTGCTATCAGCAGCAACCATAATTGCGATAGCAATTACTAGTGCAAATACTACTGTATTTTCATCTCGTAGCCAAATCAAAGGTTTAACTACTTCAGTTGGACTTTGGAGCTGTGGAATAGTAGGACTCACAATAGGAGCTGGTCTTTATACAATAACAATCGTATCATTTATTGCTTTACTTGCTAGTCTTTCATTATTCCCTACATTCGAAGCATTCTTAAAGAATAGATCAAATCATTTTGAAGTTCATCTTGAACTTAAAAATTCCAAATTCCTTCAAGACTTTGTAACTACAATCAGAGAACTTGGCTTACAAATTGATGACATTGAATTAAATCCTGCTTATGCAAGTTCTGGCCTAAGTGTATATTCTATTTCTATTACCATAACAAGTAATGAATTAAAGAAATACAAAACACATAAAGAAATTATTGAAGCATTAAAAACTCTTGAATATGTATATCATATTGAAGAAATGAATTAAGAAAAAAAACGACTATCATTGATATGAAATCATATCGATATGAAATCATATCTTTTATAGTCGTTTTTATTTTTATAATAGATAAACAACTTTGTTTGTTGAAATTATGTGCTGTAAAAAAGATTGTTGATTAGCAACAAACTTTTTGACTGACTTCAATTAGTTTATATTTCTTTAAAAAAAAGACCCTTGGTATAATATAATTGCTAATCTAATAA
>JAFSVH010000121.1 GCA_017450215.1 Bacilli bacterium
ATCTGGTAAAAATGTTTCTTCGAAAGAAGAACGTGCTTACGAAGCTTATGATAAATATACAAATGTTTATCATCAAAATTCTTATATCCATAAATTATGGGAAGAGAATATTAACGTAGACACAAAAAAGGAGTAGATGAATATTTGGAAACCATATTGATTATAATAACATTATTATTTATTGGATTTATAATAATGCCCGTTTCTGTTAGAGTTTGTAAACAACAGATTTGGGAATTTGTTAAAGAAAATATAGAGAAAGATGCGAAATATAAGAAGATGGTGAGAGATATGTTGAAAGGAAAATAAGGAGTTATGAATATTTTAGGGATTGACGCTGCAACTAAAAAAACTGGTTATAGCATTATAGATTATAACAATGGAGGTTTGGTTGAATACGGGTTAATTAAAACTGACTCTGATGACATAAGAGATAGAATGAAAGAAATTTATTCTAATCTTAAAAATATTTGTCAAAAAAAAGATATTAAGGTAGTTATTGTTGAGGACGTACCAGTCAATAATCATTCAAACTTAAAAACAGGTAAAGATTTATCGATACTACACGGAGTCATATTAGGATTATGTTTTGAACAATGTCTACCTTGTGTCGCGTTTTCTCCGTCCTCTTGGCGTTCAGTTGTTGGAACATACAATGGTACTAGGGAAGGAATGAAAAGAGAAACGCAAAAACGTTTAGCGGTAGACAAGGTTAATGAATTATATAAATTAAATTTTAATTATTATACCAGAGACACTAAAGCTAAACAAAGTGATGATGATATTGCCGAGGCAATATTGATTGCCAGAGCTTATTATTTAGAAAAAAAGGAGGATTAATTATGGGAAAAGTGAATTACAATGGATATGATTATACTACAAAAAGAGATTCTTTAACTGGAGGTCAAGTATCAAATTTAGTATCTGAAGCTATCAAAATTTATATGGGTGGAGGATTAATAGATGATTATGCTTTTAATCCAGTTGATATGGAAATTAACTTTTATGCTGGATTGTTTTATTTAACAATTGAAAATTATGAAATTGATAATAATGAACAATTTGAAGAATTATTTAGCCACGGAGTTCACGAAAATTTGTTACACGATATCAAAAATGCACAACTTGCTTATGATTTAATGTGGAAAACTGCTAACGAGGTAAGCAATTCTATAGGTTCTATATTATATAAAATTAAAGGATTCCTTGATAATTTACCAGAGCAAGAAGATTTGAATAAACTTATGGAAAAGTTACCAGAAGAATGGAAAGAAGTTAAAGAAAAATATGATGATATTGTTGGACATAATAAATTAGAGGGGGATAATGAATAATATTCTACGCCCTCTTTTTTTTAGAAAATAACAAAATTTGAAAGGGGATGGCTTAATGGCTACACAAATTTTTAATAATGAACAAGAATTAAAAACCTATTTTGATAGTATTATGCAGCAGGTCATAGAAGCCGTTTCTAATGATTTGTTAAAAGATTTTTTAGGTCATTTAGACAATACTATTTATGCTGCTCCAAAAGGAGAATATGATAGATATTATAAGCAGGGTGGTTTTTATTCTGGTTGGAAAATATCAGA
>JAFSVH010000122.1 GCA_017450215.1 Bacilli bacterium
AAAATAATAATTATTATAATAATTATTATTCTTTTTAGATTAAATTTATGTTTAAATATCTCTATAATCATTATTTTCTCCATAATAGATATTGATTATTACAATCATAACTATATTTACATATTTATTATAATATAAAACATTTAATAATTGAATTATAATATAATACTGATATAATTTATTTAAATGGAGATAAGAACTATGAGAAAAGTATTAAATATTTACCAAAGTAAAAATGATAAAAACATTACTCAAATTGTAGCATACAAAAATAATGAATTATTAATTGAAGAATATCGTAATGGATTTAATAAAGATGATACAATGAATGTAATGAGTGTGACTAAATCAATTACATCATTATTAATAGGGATAGCCATTGATAAAGGATACATTAAGAACGTTAATGAAAAAGTAATGGATTATTTTAAAGATGAATACACACCTAAAAAAGGTGAAAAGACAATTTATGATGTTACAATTAAACATCTTCTTACAATGACAGCACCATATAAAGGTAAAAGTGAGCCATGGAAGGTTGTTTGTACTTCACAAGATTGGACAATAAAAGCTCTTGATTTCCTAGGTGGTAAACAAGGAATAAATAATGAATTCAGATATCATACCTTAGGTACTCAAATCTTATTTGGATTAATAAGAAAAACTAGCAAAATGAATGTATTAGATTTTGCAAACAAATATTTATTTGAACCATTAAATATTGAACCAAGGCATAGTGCTAATTGTTCTTCTAAAGAAGATCAATTCGAATATTTAATGAATAAAGGAAATCATGGTAAAGTATGGTTTTTAGATCCAACAAATATGCCAACTGCTGGATGGGGTTTATCATTATCTGCTTATGAAATGGCTCAAATTGGTCTACTTGTATTAAATAATGGTATATATAACAACAAAAGAATAATAAGTGAAAAATGGATTAATGAAATGACAAAAAGCTATGTTTCACTTGATGAACATTATAGCAATCAAGATTATGGTTATTTATGGTGGTTACCACATAGAAACCAAGATGTGATTGCAGCTATTGGAGATGGTGGTAATATCATCTACATAAAGAAATCTGAAAATGTAGTAGTTGCAATTACTGGATATTTTAAACCATTAATCTTTGATCGTGTACAATATATTGAAGCTAATATTGTACAAGTATTAAGATAATAAATAATATAAGCTTATAAAAACAATAATTTAAAGAATTAAAAAAGCATCCTATAAATGAACAAATATCAGTTCATATAGAATGCTTTTTATTTTATATTTGTTAAAAAATATTCAAAATTATTCAAAATCAATAATTAATTTACCTGAATTATCAGTATAATCATTAAAAGAAATTGTACAACCAACACTTGAACCATCATACCATTTAAGACTTGAAATTGATGAACCACTCTTGAATAAATCATCATCACATAATTCATAATAATCAACTGTATCAATATCGTTTGATAAAGTAGCAAGAATAATATCAATCAATTTTCTATTAGCGCCACCATTATTATATTCAAATAAATCAAATATACTTAAAGAATAAACATTATCAAGTTTACTTTCTTTAATTAATGTTGAATCGACATGATAGATAATGAATCCATTAACGTTTGGAATACCAGTTTCATAACTGCTCTTAATCTCATTTACCCCAGTAGGAGTATAATAACAAATAATATACAATTCATCATTAAAATATGATCCAACTCCTGTTTTACTAATAATTACAACATCTCCTGTTGATGCAAATGAATTTAAAGTCTTCTCATAATCACTATAAACGATAACATCAGGATTAATCCAACCAAGAATAGCTTTACTAAATGGATCATGGTCACCTTGATTTGAATCCATCATGTTCACTGAACCTAAACCACCTTTAACACCACTATTCATATTATAATCATAATAATCATCTAAACCTAATAAATGTCCTGTTTCATGAATGATAGTTTCGCAATTTATATTAACATATAATGATTTATTTTCATCAATTTTGTTATTAGAATAAGCAGTATAAATTGGTTCATCGAAGAATTCAATACTTGCCCACATATACCAATCAAATGCTAATCCATCAAACAATCCATCAGCATGACCATCTTGCTCATCACAGTAAGCCCACCATAAATCACTTTGCCCGTATACATCATAAGGTGCTAAATAAATGAAATAAACACCATCTAATTTACCATCATTATTTTGATCATATAAAGAATAATCTATCGCTTCATCATAATATTTTAATGCATTAACAGCACAAATCTTATCAAGAGTGCTTCTTTCAGTAGCTTTATAAGCAAAACCAGATTCATATGGCTCTAAAACATTAGCATTAAATCTTAATTTACCATAAGATACAGTTTCATAATATGATTTTAATGAATGCCATCCAGTATCTTGTACTGTACCATTAAAGCCTTTTTCAATTTTTGATAAATCATAAGTAGCACTAGAATTAGTGAATTTAATTGGTATTACTAAAATATTAACATCACCAACTGAAGGAAGACTAGGCATTACATTTTCGCTACGTTCATTCACCAATACTTCTTTAGATACATCACCTAAAATATCATAATTTACAGCTTCTTCTATCTTTTTAACTGTAACATAGATGATTGCGAAAACTTCATGATTATCTTTACTAATCTTTATCTCATATCTTCCACTTTCTTCTAGATTAACATTAGAATAATCAAATATACATGTATTATTATCAACATCAATTAAGCCATTTATACTAAATTCTTTTATCTTTATTGAATCAAGACAATTGTTGAAGTCATCACCTTCTAAATAATATAATGTATCATCTTCTAATATTATTCCTTCTACAGCTTTCACATTTGTTTGATTTGTAATTAATAATCTTAAATTATTATTACGAACAGATACAACAACATTTGAAATATCCAAATATTGATTTACTGTAAAGGATGCAAATAATGAATTATATAATGATGAATATACTTCATTTTTACTAACATATAAATTAAATGAATTACCATCTAAATCAAGTAAAACAACATTTGTATTTTTAGTAGTTGATGCTTGAATCTTTGATACTTTAACACAATTCAAATCAATTACATAATTAATATATAAATCATTAATTTCACTTAAATCACTAATTGAATCATAATAGATCTCTTGTGGAGCTGTATCATATAATTTACAATCATCTGCATTAGATACAACAACAGCACAATATTCATTTTCATAAGATATTGTTCCTTTAACATATATTTTAGAACCTATCTCTAAACCTTGAGGAATAAAACTACTATCATTAAAATAAACACAGATTACATTGCTATCATCTTCAACATAAACTAAATTATCGATGAAGCCATTAACATAACAATTAAATTCAGCTTTGCTTCCTTGTTTAAGACCGTACAATGAAACAATAATATCTCCTACTTCTTCACCGATACCTTCACCAGGATTATCTTCCTTATTTTCATTATTTTCATAATCTGGTAAAGTTAATGTTGTCTTTCCAAGATCAAAGAATTCTAAAATATAATCACATGTAGAAGGAATACCAAAAAAAGTAAGAGTGCTTGTTGCAGTTACTTTAGTTATTTTTCCATCAGTCAAATATAAATTGAATGTAGTGAAAACTTCTTCAATACTAGTATCTCCACCCAGTTCATTTTCATCATCATATTTAAAGAAAGCTTTTCCTACTTCATTAACCTTACCATCAATAGGTTCATAATGGTCACCCTTCTTAACGAAGTTTTTCGCATCTAATTCAAGTGGATAATCTTCCATATAAAAATAGCTATCATATAAAATATCTGTGATTTCATCTTCATCATCGATTCTATAATATTTATTATCCTCTTCATTAAATAATAAAATAGCTTCTAGATAACCTTCCTCATCATAAATAAGATAGAATGTTTGATATGCATCAACTAATTCATCATATTCATCATAGTCACAATAATGAGATACAAACTTTGCATAATCTCCATCGAAATAATAATAATTTTCATAATCAAATTCATCATCAAATAATGATGTCTCTTTTGATGAGAAATTATATTCTTGAACATATTTTTCAAATTCTTCAATTGCTGTTTCTAATTCTTTATCATCTTGATTATCATCTTGATTATCACCTGGATTATCATCACCAGAGTCTTCTATTTTTCCAAAGATATATACAACCTCAAGCTCGGAAATTAGTATTTTACCTTTTGTAGTAGTAAGACTAGAAACCATAAAAGAGATAGAAGGTCCATTGACTTTAATAACTTCTTCACTTGAATATTGTGTCTTACCATCTTCACCTAATAAAATACCACCATCTTTTGTTGAGAAAGTAATCTTAACACTTAAAATGTTAATTTCTTCATTATTACCATCATCTTTAGTTTCAATCTTTAAAGTAGTATCTTCTGTTTGATACATTCTCCATGTATCAGGTAACTTATTACCATCTGTACCAATAATATAAACACCACTATAAGTACCTTCACTCATAGAGAGAATAACATCATCAATTTTAACTTCATTATAGCATTTATTATTCTCCCATTTATTTAATGTAGCATATTCACCTACATTAAATATAACCGCCTTTTCATCCTTCTCATAAGAACTAGGATTATCTTCTTTAAATCTAACTAATACTGTCTTATCACCATCAATATTAACTTCAAGCTTAGCTTCCTTATCTTTAGGGTTAATACTATCTACATATAAACCATTAATTAAAACCAAATCAAGAACGAAGCCTTCTTTAGCTTTGATGTTAAAGCTGACTAAAGTACCAACTTTAACTTCTTCTAGATTAAGACCATAATTATAAGTGATTTCACCTTCTTCATCATCATAATCAAGAATAACTTTGTAATAAGAATCAATATCTCCAGTACCTAAGACCTTAAATATGATAACATCTGTATAAGTAAAACTATTATATTTCAATGTAACAACGACATAAGCTTCTTTAGTTTCAACACTTCTAGTTACTTTTCCATTATCATCAATTACATCTTCATTCTTAGAATCATAAGTTATACTTACACCATCAACTAAATTATCAAAATCTAAATCTTCAGTAACTTCAAAATTATCTAGATTTTCAAACAATGAATGGAATACAGCTTCTAAATCTTTACTATCAATAGCTTGATCACAAGCTATTAATGCAAATGATAAAGACAAGAAAAGCACAAAAATACCTACATATTTAATAATTCTATTTTTCATTTTTACCTCATTATAATTATTATATACATATATATACGTATATGTTTATTTATTATATATAAAAGAATACAATTCCTAAAACACCAGATAACAGTATTAACAATATAGGACTTAGATTCTTTTTAAATACTTTTTTCACGAACACAGAAACAAAAGTAATAATTGCAAAAATAATTAAACTTCTATAATCAAATTTAAAACTTGCTCCTTCAATAGCCTTCACATTAAATATAATTTTTACAAACAATGTTAGAGAAGTTGATAAAATTAAACCAACTACAACTGGCTTAACACCATCTAGAAATGCATTAACACCCTTATATTGTAATAATTTCTTTAAAATAGAAGCAATTAACAAAATAATTATAAATGCTGGAAGCACTACACCAAGGGTAGCAAAGATAGCACCAAGAATACCACCTTGATTATAACCAATAAATGTAGCCATATTAACTGCAATAGGTCCAGGAGTAGATTCACTGATTGCGATAAAATTAAGTACTTCCTCTTCGCTCATCCATCCTCTAACTACTACTTCTTCAGTAATGATTGGAATCATTCCAAAACCACCACCAAAGCTAATAGCACCAATCTTTAAAAACGTAAGGAAAATGATTAAAATGTTATACATTTTTATTCACCTCACTGTTTTCTTTATTTTTCTTATTCTTATCAATTATTAATTTAATTAAATAGATGAATAAACCAATAACACCACTAATTAAAATTAAAAAAACCGAAGAAAAAGTAATAGCAAATAAAGAAAAGCAAAGCATTAAAGAAATAGTACAAAACAAAACAATCACATTAAATGGAGTTTTCTTAAGTTTAATAAACAATCTAATCCCAGCTTGCAAAATCAAAAAAATAACACAAGCTTGTATTCCTTTAAATGCACTAGCAACAATTTCAATTTCCAAAAACTTATTAAAGAATAAAGAAATACACAAAATAATGATAAAAGATGGAAGCACTACACCAAGTGTAGAAAACAAAGAACCCCAAAATTTACCAACCTTATACCCAATAAAAGTACTAGAATTAATTGCAATAGGTCCAGGAGTAGATTCTCCAATTGCAATTATATTTAAAAATTCATCTTCATTTAACCATTTCTTCTTTAATACAAATTCATTTTGCAACAAATTAATCATTGCATAACCACCACCAAAAGTAAATAAACCAATTTTAAAGAAAGATAAAAATAAATCTAAATAAACATTGATTTTCTTTTTATCATAATGATTATCATTATGATGATTATCATTTTTTTCTTTTGATGTATTATCATTTATACCATTTTTATTAACATCTAAATTATCCATTTTTTATACATCCTTAATATTATATTCTATCTTTTTTTAGGTAATAAATCAATGTAAAGTTACGTTTGAACTAAAAAAAGTCTATTAATGAAAACAGTAATCATTAATAGACTAAAAAAGGATACTAATTTTGGAAACAAAAAAATTAGTTTATTTTATTATAAATATATTTAATAGCATCATTTACAGTACTAAATGATAAAAGATCAACTGTATTAATCTTAATACGAAAATAATCTTCTATACTAGCAATAATTGCAACTAACGAAAATGAATCAATACCTAAATCAAATATTAAATTACTATTTAAATCTATATCATTAGGATCAATGTCTACATAATCAGTTATCAAATCTTTACAGATTTCACCAATTTCATTGTAATCTAAATTTCTACAATTAACATTATTATTAATATTATTATTTATTTTTATACTCCTATCAAGTGTCATCATAAAATAATACCCTCCTCATTATGATATTCATTTAATATATCTCTTTTAATCTTTCTAAGTGCTGTTCTTGGATAAGAAATAGATGAAATAGATATATAATTTATCCTCTTATATTGAGGTAAATTATTATTTAATTCTTTAAATGAATTCTTAATCTTTTCTTTTAATTCTTCATCATTTAAATCTTTTAATTCTTCTTTTGTTCTATTTACCCATATTCCACAAACAATAAATTCTTTTTCTTTTCCATTTATCATTCTATTATGTTGATATACAACATAATCATCTAAATAATTAATATTCTTTTCAATTAAGGCTTCTAATTCTTCAGGACAAACATTTTTACCATTTTCTAAAATGATAACATTTTTCTTTCTTCCAACTATATATAAATATCCTTTCCTGTCTTCTTTCACAATATCTCCGGTGTGAAAGAAGCCATCAGAATCAAATACTTTCAAAGTTGCTTCTCTATCTTTATAATAGCCTTTAGACACAGATGGACCTTTTACACATAATTCACCTGCTCCTTCTTCATCATAATCAAATATTTTATATTCTAAACCAGGACAAATCTTACCGATTGAATCTGGATAATTAAAACCATCATTATTCATTGAAACTAAAGGACCACATTCACTAATACCATAGCCATTGCTAACTCTTATTCCAAGTTCACATAATCCTTTACTTACTTCCTTATTTAACATCGCACCACCACAAACTATTTGATTTAGATTTCCTCCAAATGCATTATATATATCTTTAAATAATTTATGACTAATATCAATACCGAATCTTCTAAATAAATTACATAATTTAATACCTTTATTTAATTTATCTAATTTACCTTCCTTTTTCGCATTTAAAATAATGTTATTGTAAATAGCTTTTGCAATTAAAGGAACAACCGTAATGACATTAGGCTTAAATATCTTCATATCTCTCATCATTAAAGACATATCTTTACAAATAAAGGTAAGTCTACCAGCAGCATAACGAGCAAAAATATGAGTGTTAAGTTCTGCTCCATGGTGCATTGGAAGTACACTCATCGATGTATTATTAACTTCACCTTGGATAACATTCAAACAGTTTATTGCATTATTAACTAAATTTCTTTGGGTTAACATTACTGGTTTATTTGGTCCTGTTGTACCTGATGTAAATAATATTTTTGCTATTTTTTCTAAATCAACTTTTTCATGTTTATAATAATCAAAGCTTGCTTTTTTTCCAGCTTCCATTATTTCATTTATTAATATCACATCTTTTTCGCATTTAATCTCACTACCATTTTCACAAACAATAATAAAACCTTCAAAAGTAGTAATATCATTAAGATCAATCTTATTAATTATTCTATTCATTGTATAATAATCACAAATAATATAATTAGCATCAGAAGCAATAAACATAGTCTTAAGCAATTCTTCTTCATTATCATAACCAATCGGAATAACACAATTACCATCTGATGATAAAGCAGTATCTAACATTACATATAAATAACTATTTTTAAGAATTATTGCCATATGTTTATTAGTAATACCAAGTTCTCTTAATCCATTGGAAAAATAAGAAATATTATTCAAGCAATCTTTCGCATTATAATAAACAATATCACCATTTTTATCATCAATTTCACCAAACAAAATCAAATCAGGATTATATTTACCTACTCTTAATACTATATCTTTAATAGATGTATATAATCCATCTTTCAAATAAGTATTCTTTAAATTTTCATATTCAGTTCTTATTCTTTTCATAATTTATTATCTCAATCCTAAATATTTAATAAATATTTTTCAATATTATATTATTTAATATATATTATTCAATATTATATTCATCTTATCCTCATCTAATAAATCAATTGCTTTAATTAAATCTTCATGAAAAGCTCTAATTCCTTCTTCATTCTCAACTCGATATTGATAATCATAAATCATCTCAATTTCATTTTTTTGATAATCAAACATAGCACATGAATATACAATCAAAGCACATTTACCATTAGAATATAAATGTAATTTATATTTATCATTTTCATTTACTGGAATAAAAGAAAATGAGAAATTATAATAAGTTCCAATTAAAGAACTCTTAAATACTTTATGAATTATTTTCTCAAAAGTACAATCATCAAAGCTTACATGTCTAAATAATTCTTGATGTAATAATATAAATTCATCAATATTATCTTTTATTGATTTATTGTAATCAATCTTAGTATAAGCAGCTAAAGATTGAGCCTTAGTTCCACCACACTTCTTCTCATCAATCATGCCTCTACAATTACATAATTCAATAGGCATTACTTCTTCAACTCGATTATTCCTTAATGAAGAAACATAAGCCATTAAATAAAGCAAGACAGAAGAAAGAGAATAATGATTATAGGTACAAAAATCAACCATTTTCTTAACATGGCAATTATCAATCTTTAATACAATTGGAATTGTATCATTACGAATTAAAGCCATTGTTCGATATTTTTTACCTTTTTTATATTCTTTCGATTTTTCTATTATCTTATAACCACTTAAAGGAGCATAATTAGGTTCTTTAACACTAGACAAAAAATCATAAAAGAATTTTTTATCATCTTCATAATTCTTTAATTCATCACTTTGTCTTTGATTATCTCTAATAACAATAGGTTCATATTGATAGGTTGGTTTAAGCTCATTAATATTATTATTTTTAAGATGATCAATAATATTACTTAAATCATTATAGATATTAACTAAACCCATAATATCAATAATCATATGACAAAACTTAAATACAAAAAATAATCTATTATTTAATAATTTATTATTTATTTTCACATAATGAACATTAAATACTTCACCCTTCATATATTTAATAGGTTTCTTCTTGAAATCATCAATCCATTTATTATATTCATTATCATTATCAAATTCTAAAACATCAACATATTTAATTAATTCTTCTTCATCAATCTTTTCTAAAAAATATGATTTTAATTCTCTCTTCCTTTTCACAAATCTAATTCTTAAGCAATCATTACGATTAACCCATAATTTCAAAGCAGAAAAGAAAAGATCATAATCAATCATCTCTTTTGCTTCATAAGCTGATAATATATTTATTACTCTTTTATCAAGACTATAATCACATTGTAATTTCACAACTTTTTGTGAGTTAGATAAAGAGTGTAAAACATAACCTTTATATGTATCTTTTAATTCAGTTTCCATTTTTCCTCCTATTAATAAAATATCTATTTATATTTTAATAATAAAACAACAAAAACTAAATGAACTAAAATGTTTTTTACTCTCAATCTTAAATACAGTAGTAGAGAATCAAAAAAATCAACTCTCGCAAAATGAGAATTGGTAAAACAGCCTTAAAAGTTGCGATTAAGCATTAAATAAACTATAATAAATTATAATTAATAATAAATTATAATTAATAATAAATTAAACATTTTATAATAAAGGAGGTAACAAAAATGAATTCCAATAATGAGTCATTTAACCAAAATTGTGAAGAACAAAATATCAAAGAAATCATTTCAAAGAATTTACTTGATTTAAGACAATCTCATCATTACACTCAAAGTGAATTAGCTTCCCTTCTTCATTATTCAGATAAAGCAGTATCAAGATGGGAAAAAGGTGAAGTATGTCCTGACATAGAAACACTAAATAATATTGCAAATGTATATAATATAGATCTTTGCTATTTATTTAAAAATCATGAAAACGAAAGAACAGATGAAGAAATAAAAAAAGAAGAAAAAATAAAAGCAACAGTAGATATTACAAAAATATTAATGACTTGTATTGGTGTATTAGTAGTATATAGTATTGCTGTATTTATCTTCGTATATTTACAAATATTTAAGAATATAATTTATTATCAGATTTTTGTTGAAGGGGTACCCGTTTCAGCATTATATGTTTTATACCAAAACCATAAATTATTTAAAAGCAATCTTATTCGCTTTTTAACATTATCAATTTTTAATTGGTCATTAATAACAGCAGTATATCTTGCTTTTATAGAAAATAATATGTGGCCTATATTCTTCTTAGGTATACCAATTCAAGCAATTATGGTTTTAGGATATTGGTTAAAATTGAAAAAACAATTATAAATAATTATATAAAAATAAGCATATCAATTAAGATATGCTTATTTTCATAATACAATTCATAATAAATATTTATAAAAAAATTATTTTAGATAATTCATTATTTCATTAAAATATTGAATATCTCCTTCCTTTAATGCTTTTAATACAATTATCACATTTGAAGCAATGCTTTCTTTTTTATAATTAGTAGATACTTGATTATAACTATCAAGTATCTTTCCATATGAAGCTCTTCCATCTAAATATCCATTTAATATTAAATCTACTTGCCATTTATGACCATCATATTCTTTTGTTCGTCCAATTTCATGGCAATACTTCCCTATTATTTTAGTATTTTTCTTTTTTGAAGTAGTTAATTCATTCAATTCACTTACATCTGCATATCCTAATAATAACAATAAAAGAATATTAGGATTAGTGCATAAGCTAATCTTATCTACTAAATCTTCGCTTCCTAAAACTCTTAATAATTTCTTTCTAATTATATTATATTGGCTTTTTTCATCATTAACTTTATCATCAACATCATAAAGACAATATATAATATCATAATTACCAAGTGGTAATTCATTTTGATAATAATATGGAATATTACCAGCCCCTCCACAATTTTCATGGGAAAAAATGATATTGTCATTACAACCATAGTTATCTATCAATTTAAAGAGGGCTTCTTCTTCAACACCACCCTCTCCAATAAAATGAATCCTAATCTTGTCCATTTAATATCTCCAATATCGGAGCAATAAAATTTGGATTAGGTACATTACCAAATCCACCCCTATTGTATTGTTTAATAAAGTCACTAACTTCTCTAGGGCCACCTTCATCAACAGGGAAATCTTTCAAACTTTTAACAGTTGCTTTCTTCTCGTTTCTATCAATTAAATATATTTGATCTTTTCTCATTAATGTCTTCGAATCAATCAATAATAAATCATGTGTAATAAAAAATAATTGCCCTGATTTATTAATCATATTATTAAATATTGAAATAAGAGAACGTGTCAATTTATAATGTAGACCATTATCTATTTCATCAATAACTAACAATTTCCCAAGCTTCAATGCATCATAAACATATGATGCAATGGCTTCTATTTTCTTTGTACCAGTTGAATCAAATATCAATGAAGGAACTGGTTTATTATCATAAATAGTAATAAACTTAAAAATATCTGGATTAATAGTCAAATATTGAAGAGCTAATTCACTAATATTTTTGTTTTCAAGCTTATATTGAGATTTATCATCATATTTAAAACTATTTATTGAAATATCAGCCTTTTTCACAAATTCATTAATGAATTTCTTCTTTTCCTCATTATCGCTTTTCATAGCATTTAAAGTATTATCCATTGGAATATTAAACATTTGAATAGTTTCAATTGAATTTCCAAATAATTGCATATCTATTAAATATTTTCTCAAGTAATTTAATTTTCCTTCATCTAATTTAATAGAATATAACAAAGGAAACTTTGATGGAATAATAGATAATACATCAGAATAATCTTCATCTTTAATTAATAATTTCTTATTCACAATATCTTTTTCAAATATTGCTTTCTTTAACATGCTTCCACCATTATAAAATGTAATTAAAGAAAATGCTTCATATTCATATGACCTTATATCATTATCAAATATAAATTCATATTTATACCAACCATTACCATTAAGATTATTAAAGATAAGTGAAATATTAATTTTTGGATAATCATCAAAAATAGGATTATTAAAAATAACTTCTTTACCTAATAAAACCTGTTTTAAAATAACAAACAAATCATAAATATTGCTTTTA
Source organism: Bacilli bacterium (assembly GCA_017450215.1). Taxonomy (GTDB): domain Bacteria; phylum Bacillota_I; class Bacilli_A; order ML615J-28; family CAG-698; genus RGIG3506. The sequence continues at coordinate 12,972 of JAFSVH010000122.1, forward strand.
CCAGAATTATTAGCTCCATATAGACCAATAGTCTTTAAAACATTTCTTCCATCAATAAATTCAGAATTAGATAATAATCTTTTTATTCTAGCATCAGCACAAAAAGATATCTTTGTATTATCAAAAAAACGATATCCATTAAAATCTAAATAAAGTAACATAAGACACCTCAATTCACACATCCATTATAACAAATTATTTTGTTTTATGCAATATTTTTACATAAAACAAAATACATATTTTAATATAGAAATAAGCATATCAATTAAGATATGCTTATTTCTTCTCTAATATTAAAACATAACATTTATCATCTTCATAACTATAAATATTTGTGAAAAAAACATTAAATTTTTTAGCTTCTTCAAGTGGTGAAAACAATAATCTTGATACTTCAATAGCACCATTATAATGTATTTCATTCAATTCTTTTCTACTCAAATCATGAATTATTGCTATTTTTCCATTTTCATTAAGTATCTTATTACAGATAATCACAAATTCATCAACATCTAAAAAATGAGGATAAGCATCAAAAACAACAATTGCATCAAATTTATAATTTAAATTATATTTATAAAAATCTAAACAAATAAATTCAAAATTATCTTTATTTGAATTTAATGCTTGAATTTCTTTTGCTCCTTCTATCATTTTAGGAGATATATCAATAGCAATTACTTTATTCTTTGATTTGTTATAGAGTAAATCAGTTATTGCTCCTTTGCCACAACCTAAATCTAGAATTCTATTTCCTTCTTTTATTTCTATCTTATCAATTAAAGATTCAATAAAATTAATATTATGATCATTAGGCCATGAAGGAGCTAATCGATCAAAGAATTCTTTTATGTTATTATTCATAATTTTATTCATATTCTAGTCTTTCTTTCTTATTTTATATTATCATCATCATTAATAACATTCATAATAAATTCATTTCTTATTTGTAAATTATCTATTGTTATTTTTGCATCAATATTATTATCATAACCATGGAAAGTAGCTTTTGTATCATTAAGAACTAAATTTTTAATTCCTTTTTCTTTTAAACTTTCATACAATTCCATTCCTTCATCATGAAGAGGATCTACTTCAGCTAGTTCAATATAATAATGTTCAACTGAAAAATCATTAATTCTTTCAATTGGTGAAATATAATTTATATCACCTAAATAATATTCCCACATCTTCTTATTTGCTTTACTATTCCAACAAGGTGAATCAATATATTTCTTCATTGATTCTGTGTTTTGTTCACTTTTCACAACAGGATAAATAGCAATCATTCCCTTTGGCTTAATTAAGTCTCGATCAACTATTCTTAAATATGTATCATTAGCAAGACTAGCACCAGCTGATGCACCACCTAAAATCATCTTTGATGAATCAATTTTTAAATTAATACAATTACTTATTAAATAAGAATAAGCATTGAAGCATTCTTCAATTTGAATAGGATATTTATATTTAGGAGCTAAATCATAATCAATTCCAACTACTCTAAGTTTACAATTAATTGCAATTTCTTCTTCTTTTTTATAATTAGCTCTTACTGCCCTAAACATAAAACCACCACCATGAATGAAGAAATAGCATGGAGTTGTAATATTAATTAATTCCTTCGGTGTTATAATGTGAATCTTAACACCATTCACATTATAATATTTCACAACAACCTTATCTTTATTAAATGACTTAGGAATAAGCTTTAATAATAATGAAGTAAATGGCAAAAATAATCTTGCAACAGGTGGTTTAAAATTTCTAAATTTCTTTAAATCTTTATCAATAATATCATCATATTTATTTTTCATGATTATTCCCTCTTATAAAAAAGAAATATTACATATTAAGTATACAAAAAAGCATTCACATTTGTAAAGAATTAAAATACAAAAGTAAATGCTTTTAATTTAATAATTATGCAGCAGCTTTTTCTACTGGAATATCCTCTTCTGGAACAAAATCATGACCTAATGGTAAGAAGATGAATTTAGCAATTTTAAAGAATTGTTTTCCAAAAGGAATACCAATAATTGTAATGCATAAAATCAAACCAACAAGAGCATAAGCTAAGAAACCTTCCCAACCAGCTAAAATAGCCCATAAAACATTTAAGAATGTCTTAAAACCATTGCAATTAGTAGCAACTACTTTTTTGCCCATAGGCCATAATACAAATCTAGCAACCTTGAAATATTGTAATCCAACTGGAATAAAGATAATTGTAATACAACAAACAACACCTGCTAAAAAAGAAAATATTGAAGAAATTAAACCTCCAAATATTAACCAAATAATGTTTCCGAATGTTTTCATATTATATCTCCTAAATAAATTTTTTATACAAATAAATTGTATATAAAAATTATAATAAACCATCTTTTTTTTGTAAATAAAAAAATGATACAATCTTATCTTAATAACTTAAACTTATTTTTTGTCTCTTCATCAATCCTTCTAGAATCACACATTTTAGATATTGTTTTTCTCTTTAAATTAATATCATCTAAATCAAATAGAAATTGATATATTTCATCACTATAATCAATAGCAATTGTAGCAAGAAGCCATGCTTCAGCCATCATTACCATATATTCTTCATTTTTATTAATATATTTTAATATTTGTAATATTCTTTTATCTTTATAATGCTTAAGTCCTAATACATAAGCCATTCTTCTTTCATAAGTATATTTTGTATAATATAATTTTAAGAAAAAAGACCAAAAAGAATCAAAATCACATTTTTTAATGAATGTAGTTACACAATCAGTTATAACCCATGATTTAGCATATTTAATATTATTAATCAAAAAATCTAATTGATCATCGATTCTTTTTAATCTAGATAAAGCTAACCCAAAATAAATAAAATCTATTTCTAAATACTCACCTAAAATAAAATCATCTAATTTTAATTCTTCACCATCTTTATATAATTTAATTAATTCTCTTAATTTAGGGTTTTGTACACCAATTACAATATAATCACTATTTTGTAAGCTTTTAGAGAATTCAGCAAATCTCTTATCACTTATTTTTTCTAATTCTTTTAATAATTCATTATAATTCATATTATTTAATAAAATGAGTCCAAACTCTTTTCTCTTCTTCTAAAATTTGTGGATATTTTTCTTTTGCATCCTTGATGGCTTTCATCAAGAATACCATACGAGATGCAACAATTCTAGCATTTCTCAGTCCTTCTTCGTCTTTTTCGATTTCACCTTTATCTCTTCCAAAGCCATTATTCCAATAATCTCCAGATACAATTGGCATACCTGAGATTGTGAAATACTTATTCAAGCAATCAAAAGTAGCTGAAGTTCCTGCACGTCTTGCTATAGCAAAGCTAGCACCAACTTTCATTCTAAGATCATTTCTATTACTTCTAAATAATCTATCTAAAAATGAAATAATATTACCATTTGGTGATGCATAATATACAGGAGATGCTAACACCACACCATCTGCTTCTTTTAATTTAACTATAGTTTCATTAACTATATCTTTAAACACGCACTCACCATCGTGACTAGCACAAAAATTACAGGCAATGCAGCCTCTTATCATTTTATTTCCAACATTAACTTCTTCAATATTAACATCAAATAAATTAAATATTTTCTTCATTTCATTTAATAAAATAGTTGTATTACCATCAATTCTTGGACTTCCATTAATAATTAATACTGTCATTTTTCTTCCTCACTTTTATTTGGTGTAATCATTTTTTTAATAATAAATAACTGTAATCTTTTAGGTAAAGATGATAACAAGATCAATTTATAATTTAAATTGATTGTATATAACAATTTAGAATTCTTTTCATCCAAAATCTTCTTCATCAATTTTGCTATTTCAATTGGTTCAATAGTTTTACTTTCATTATTCTTCACAATATCTTTAAATAATGGTGCATTATCTTTATATAACTTTGTATCTTTCTCCACCCTTTCAACATGTTTAATTGATTCATCAATTAATCCAGTGTTAATAGCACCAGGTCTAACTAGAATAACTTTAATATCTAATAAATTTAATTCTTGTCTCAATGCTAAAGCATAATTTTCTAATGTATTCTTAGTTAGAGAATAAATACTATTAAAAGGTAGTGGATCAAGAGGTGCAACTTCACTTGATGTAATAATAATCTTACTATTCTTATCAAGTAAATCAAAAAATATTTTATTCACTAAATAGACAGAAAAGAAATTAATATCGAATATCTTTTTTAATTTATCTTCTTCAATTTCAATTAAGCTATCCATTGAATAAGTACCACTCAAATGAATAATAGCATCAATTTTTGCATCACCTAAATCATTTTTAATCAAATCATAAGCATATCTTATATTATCTTCTTTAGTGAGATCACAAACAATCCCTTTCACATTTTCAAGTTTTTGTACTTCTTTAATATCTAAAGCATATATAAAATATTCATTACAATATTCATTACAATATTCATTACAATATTCATTTAAATACTTAATAACACTAAATCCAATACCACCAGCAGCACCAGTAACAATTATTCTTTTCATAATTAATTAAACACCACCTTTTTAACACTACTTTATTATATCATAAAATATGCAATCTATAATTTATTTTTCACCTATTTAGGTGATTTATGTTTAAATTATTATATAGAATGTATAAAAAAAGTTTCTAGACAACTTCTAGAAACATTAGATAAAGAACTTTGAGACAAAGAACTTTGAAACAAAGAATTTTGTTTGTTATTTCATTATTCTATTATACTATTCCAATATTGGTTTGTAAAAAGATTAGACACTCTCGACGATGCGCTCATAGATACGCAGTCTAGGGAATAGGTTTGTACATTTTAAAATATTCTTAACTATCTTTTTCTTTAAATTCAATTCTTTCCATTCTATATTTTCCCACAGTGATATTATATAGATTCAATCTCTTAACTCACTACTACATAACGTACAATGTTTATAATTCATTGTCATTTAATACTAGTACATTTATCTTATTAGTAGCCGCAGTACAAGCATCCAGACCTATTAATTTATATTTCTTAGAAATAAATATTGGATTATTTTTATAAACATCATATTTAACTTTTAAATTCTTTAAATTATTAAAAAAGTCTGCAGTATGCCAATGTCCGCATACAATTGTTTTACCTGTTTTATTTAATCCAGCTTTAGCCAGCTTCCAAGGACATCCCCATGTCGAATTTTCAAATTCTTTAGGTGATGCATTTCTCCAATCATCATTATATGTTAAGAAACCAACATCAACCTTATACATATGCTTTATATATGATAAATCATCTATTTTAAGTGGTATAAAAGAATGAGTAAATATATAATTTTTTGTCTCATAATAATCAATCCATTCATCTGATAAAAACCAATTTTTGATTTCTTTCAATTTATTGTCCGAAACTAAATCACTCCAATTTGCATATCGATTATCGCATAAATCATCCAAAGTTTGAAAAGTTCCATTAGTGTGATCATAGTAGTCAGGTGTCTCTTTATAAAGCGCATCTATAAATAAATATTCATGATTACCCCTAATTAATATTCTTCTATCTAAGGGTAATGACTTAATAAATTCATACACTTTTTTACTATCTGGGCCTCTATCAAATAAATCACCACAAACGATTAAAACATGTTCATTATTACAAGCATCAAAACCTTTTCTAGTCAATTCATTGATGAACGGTTTATAGAAACTATGAATATCACTTACAACAAAATACTTTTTCATTTTATTTCATAACGACCTTCCATTTATCGTCACTAATAATATATTGAAATTCATTTAAAGTATCAGAATTCATCACTTTTAATAAATCTTCTAAATCATCAACTGTCTTTAAGTTTGATAATTCACTATATTCTTTCCACTCCATTTCTCCTTCATCTGATGATATAAGATTACCACTAAATTCAGTTGTTTTAAATAAGAAGACAATATATCTACCTGCTTCTCCAGGAAACTGTTTAACGCCTACCAATTTAGGGTTTTTAATATCTAGATTAGTTTCTTCTTTTACTTCGCGAACACAAGCATCTACAAAAGATTCGCCTAATTCTACATGACCACCAGGAAGAGTATATCCTCTCCAATCATTTTTCACTCTATTTTGAAGTAATAATTTATCACCATTTTCAATCAAACATAAAACTGTAAGTTCTACTCTTTCAGTTTTATATTTATCAATTATAATAAACCCTTCATTTTTAGCAAAATCATCAAATAATTCATCAATTATAACATTAAATTTTTGTGCAAATAATTCTAGTTTATCAACACTTATATTATTAACACCTGTTTCAAGTTTAGTAATTGTCGATTTTGATGTATACCCTAATTCTTTAGCTAATTGTTCTTGACTTAAGCCATTTTTAATTCTAATTTCTTTAATCTTTTCTCCTATTTTACTCATTGTTATCACTTAACAAATGTATGATTACATTTATTATAATCTCCATTTCTTCTGGTTTAGATTCAGCAGTTAATAATGTTATAGCAACAAGTGTATTATTAGATATTACTAATTTACCATTTTTAACTAATCTTTTATTCTTATTTAAAAATTCTAAGAATAATGTTGCAGCTATTCTTTTACATCCATCAACAAAAGGATGATCTTTTACTAAAAAATATAATAGGTGTGCAGCTTTATCTTCTAACGTTGGGTACAATTCAGTTCCAAATACATTTTGATATACTGATTCTAATATACCATTTAATTTGCCATGTTCCTTTTCAACACCAAATAAATATGAATCATTATTAAATTTCATCGAATCAATGATTATTCTAGCCTCATTATATTCTATTTTATAGATAGTATCATTTCCCTTAGGCTTTTCTAATCTTTGATGATCATAATCATCTAATAAATCTAAAGCATTAGTATATGTTTTAATTACTTCACTAAGTTCATATGAATCTATATTCAAAGCTGATGCTAACATCTTATTTTGAATATCGATTACTTTGTTTAATTTTTCTAATCTCTTATTATTTATTGAATAACCTTGTATTAAATATTCCTTCAATACCTTATTAGCCCATCTTCTAAATTCAATACCTCTTTTGCTATTAACTCTATAGCCAACTGCCAATATCAAATCAAGATTATAATAATTTATAGGTTTAGTATTAACACTAGATAATTCGGTTTTTCCGAATTTTCTCATAACAGCATCTTCATCAAGCTCTTCTTTCAAAATATTTTTTATATGCTCATTAATAGTAGATTTTGCTTTATCGAATAATAAAGCAATCTCATCTTGATTAAGCCAAACTGTTTCTTCCACCCTTGAAACATTAACATCGAGTTCAAACTCATCATCTACAAACTTTAAAACTTCATATTTGTTTTCCATTGTAATACCTCCACTTACATAATTTGTTGATTGTTAATCACCATATTAATTTTAGCATTAAAGTGATTTTTAGTCAACACACATTTAAAAATAAAATACTTCAAGATTTCTCTTAAAGTATTTATGATTTAATAATTCTAATTCTTTAAAGTAAGAGTTGCTATTGTTTCAACGTGATTCCAAATAATCTCGTAAATATATCTGCTTTTTTTATATCATAATCGTGTTTTAAAATCAGGACACCAATTATATTTTTATAATATTATATCAATTCTTTCAAATAATTGATTATTCCGTTAAGTACTTCTTGATTTGAAACATCTAACCAGTTTTTATCAGATGAAGATAGTTTATCAATATATATTTTATTACTGAACGTACTTTCTAGTCTATTAATAATATCATCTACTGTCTTTTCTTTCATTTTATTGTCATCAAATATTAACACCTTAAATGCATCGATAGTCTTTTCCTTATTTACGTTTGATATTAAATAATAGATATCATAAATATCTTTATATCTTGTGGATAGGAAACCGAACTTTAAAATTGACTTTAATTTTTCTGCCAATATTTGTTCTTTAGAATTAATAAATAGTGTAGCCCCATCTGTATCAAAAGAAAGATTAAAGCAGTATTCTTCTTGTACTAATTTTACATATTTATGAACACCAATATCAATTTTACTTGTTAGTGCATTATTAAACACATCCTTAATGTTTATATATACTCTTTTTCCTTCATAATCTTGATGTTTAAGTTCTTCAGGCCTACCGATGACATCAATTCTAATTCCCATGATTCCATTTAATGACTCAATAAAATTAGTAATGCCCTCATCAGTTAGAGGATATCTAATAAAATCAAGATCAATATCAAGAGTTGCCCTACGAGTATTATTAGTTATACTTCGCATTACAACTCCACCCTTTATTGTTATATTATTAGCATAAGCATTTTTTGATATTAATAACAAAATAATATCTTGACATAGCTTTGCATCAACGTATTCGCCTTCATATCCTTCTTTTCTTATTGAGCTCGTTAATTCTAATATATTTATGTTGTCCATTAGAGTACCTCTTCTTGAATTATTTTAAGAATCATATCCTTTTTAGGAAAGTTTTTTAGAATATCCATTACTTCTTGATAATTAATTTCATTAACATTCTTACGATAATAATTGATTGCTTCTTTATAGTAATCATAAGAAATATCAAATTTATATCTTATTAGTTCAATTAATAATCTTTCTTTTGAGTAAATATTAATTTTAGTTCCTAAATATCCAAATGACGTAATTCCTAAGTGTAATATATCATTATCCATAAAGAACTGTTTTATAGAAGGATCATTATATTTAGTACCATTTTTACTTGAAGCTATATAATACTTATCAGGAATAACATCACTTATCCCATAATAATAAAAAGCAGATTTTAAAGTAAATATTGGGTTATTATATTTTTTTACAATAACATCAATTTCTTTAACTGACTTGGTTGTAGAATACAAACCATTATCTATTTTAAATATTTCTTCTTTTTTAATAGCTTTCTTTAATTTGTACCAATTACCATACTTTTTAATTATTTCATCATAATCATAAATCATAAGATCACCTTTGAGCATTTAACCACAAAATATTATTTTTTGTGTGCTTTTACACAAATAGTATATATTATATTTAACTATTAGTCAATATAAAAAAGAAGTAATTTTATGTTAATTACTTCTTTTTGTTCTCCTCTTTTCGGACATAGTTTAACTTCTGCAGAAATCCAACTTGCGAATTCTAGTGCTATATCTCTATGAGCGAATGTTCCACCATTTTTAGTTGCTTTTGTCCTAATACCTATTGCATTATAATCATTGACCCATCTTGTTGGAGACATAGTAAAAGAATTTTTACCAGCTTCGCTCAATAGGGGGTCGAATTCGATGCCTTTAAAATTTGGATTATTAATTTTCTCCCACAATCCTAAAAACTCTAAAGTAGATCTAAGCCTTAACCAGTTTTTTACAACATCCTTTGGCTCTTTTGGATTTTTTAATCTAGCTATATCGGTTAATGAAACATAATCATCATCATTAACTCCAATAGGAACATTTGTTAAGCATTTTATCATATACTTTACGTCTAAATTCTCTAAAACTTTGTTTAACTATATTAAAGCCTCACATTTACTAGGTGTTTGTCAATTAGGTATTTCACATTTTCGAAAACTCGTGTTATCATGCCACGCATTTACTAATATATGCTGTGAAATTGTTAAAACCTCAACAATTGTCGATCTTCCAATAAGTCTAACACCTTCAAAATTGTATAATACGCAAAGTATTTATAAAACAAAATATATATGTTGCGCAAAGTATGCGTTTTTATATATCAGCAATATAAACCTTATAACGCTTTATTATAGAATTAAATAAACGAATTTTAATTTATATTATGTAAAAAAGGGTTTTGATTACCATCAAAATCCCTTTCTCTTATTACGTTTAATTTATTAGTTATATTTAGCGTGCCAAGATATTAATCGGTGTTTTTTAAACAAAATCACTTTTTTTCACAAAAATTCTATCTATTCTCCAAAGAATGTTGCATCTACATCATTAAATTTGGCAGTACCAACTATCTCACCATTTATCTTTAATACTACTTTTGCAGTTTGTGCTTTTGGTTTATTTGGATCAACATTTTGTAAAAAAGAGGCTTTTTCACGATAGATGTAACCTTCCTTTAAGTCTTCATCAACTGTAAAAAATGTATTATACATCTTCTCTCCATCTTTATTAAAGATTTCAATTATTCCAGTTTTACCTAGGCTTTCTTCAGTATATTCAATCTTTAATGTAATATCACAATATCTATCACTTTCACCTGACAAACCAAAGAATACAGCATTCTCTATATATGCATTTTTAATTATTCCAGTAAAATCACGTTTTTCTTCACTAGAGCAACCTATAAACACAATTAAAGTAAATAACAAAACAAATAATGCAAATATTTTTTTCATAATATCTCCTTTTTTTATATTTGGTAGTGTCAAAAATCAAGAATTTTAACACATACACTACCTTATATCTATTTTAATAATTGCTTTATATTTGCATTAAAAAAGTAGATAATCTGTGTTAAAATGTAAGCAACCAAACCACACTGAAAGGAGATTATCTACCATGGAGATTTTATCACAATTCATCAATGATTTAAAGTCTTTAGAGAATAATATTTATTTAA
>JAFSVH010000123.1 GCA_017450215.1 Bacilli bacterium
ATATTCTGGTTTTGATGGTGTACCGTGTAACATTGCTAAACCAGTATAATTAACTTCTCCACCGTCAGCATAACCAGGCAACGCATAAGGAGTATAGTTAGATGCTTGATTTGTTGACATATTATCAACCTTATCAATCTCAGCAAGGATTGCATTATATTTATTTTTAAAGTTTTCTAATACATCAAGTCTTCTATCAAGTATTTCTTTCTCCCAATTTGCACCCATTATTTGTCTAGCTTTTAAGGCGTTTTGTGCTTCTTCATAAACACTTGCTACGTCAGCCCATTCACCTTTATAATCTTGTAAATCTTTTATTAATTTGTCCCAATATTCGTCCTCTTCTTCTTTTTGCTTATTTAACTCTTCAATTTGTTGCTCTGTTTCTTCTAAGTTCTTTTGAAGTTCGTAATAAGCATCAGAAAAATCATCAACTATTTGAGGGTCTAAATTAGAAACCATTTCAGACCAATTTTCACCTAATAAAATGTCTGCAAGATTTCTATTTTTTTCATTATCGAATTTATCAAATACTTTATCCCAAGAATCTATATAATTTTGTAAAGATTCAATTTGTTCTTCTAATGATTTAACCGTTTTATCTTTTTGTTCTTCTATTTCTTTTGTTGTAGCACTATTAATTAAATCATCATAAGTTTTCTTTGCTTCTTTAATAGCCTCGGCATCAGTAGTCCAAATCCAACCAAGACCTTCTTTATAAACTTTCTTAGTTTTTTGAGTCATAGCATTCATTAATGCTTCATATGCTTCAGCTAATTCAAGAGACTCTTGTTGCTTTTCATTCATCTTTTCAATTGCATCAAGAACATTATCATAATACGTTTCTACTGTATCACGTTGCTTCTCCATTGCACTCATTTGTTCATCTAAATAATCAGCAACAGCTTTTTGAGCTCTTTCATAATCATCGTTTTGGTCATCTAATTTATCTTGAAGTTCTTCAAGCTTATCTATTTCATCATCATATTTTTTATCAGCAGCATCTTTTGCTTCTTCATATTTATCTATTTGTTTATCTAATGTGTCATTTACAGCAGATAAGGCTGATTTCAAATCATTTTGTTGTTCTTTTAATTTATCTAATTTAGCTTTTTTAATTGCATCAGCTAAATCATTCCAAGCGTCTGTTCCTTCTTTATATGCTTTTTGCAGATTCTGTAAAGAAATGATATATTGATTTAAAGATATACGACCAGCATTGTAATCATCTTTAACTTTATCAAGTTTAGCTTTTTGTAATTCTTTATTAATCTTTTTCCAAGCATCAGAACCCTTATCTAATTTTCCTAAAAGATTTTCTAAACCATTAATATATTGTTCTATTGTTATATCCGAATAATCAAATTGGGCTTTTAAATCATCATAAGCCTTTTCCCACCATTCTTTTTCGGATTTAGAAGATGAACCTCCTCCTCCAGAACCACCGGATTTCTTGGCAGAAGCTTGTAAGTTTATATTTGCAATTCCTTTTGCCGCATTATTATATGCAGTAGCAAGATTTTTTAATTGCCCTGCTTTTTTCTCAATGTCTGCATCGCTTAGGTCTTTTCCTTTTTCTGCATCTTTTATTGCTTGAATAGCACCAGCATATGTAAATAAATTTCCAGCCCTAGCTTGAGCAATAAGACCGGCAGAATCCATTTCACCTTTTAATCCTGCTACAGCAGCTTTTGCTATTTCACTTTGATTACTAACATCTCCAGTTGCAATAGCAAGAGCATCTTTTGCAAAAGCATCTTGTAAAGCAACAAGAGCATTATATTTAGCAGCATCAGCCTCATTTATTAATGCGTCAGTATTTGCATTTAATCCATTTGCAGTCCAATCTAAATATTGCCACAAATTATTATCCATTAAACTTTTAAATGTATCTACCGTTATATATCCGTTTGAATTAAATTCTTCTGCTGCAGAAGTTAATACGCCGTATTTATCTGCTATAGAAGATATATCTGTATCAAATTCTTTTAATACGGTATCAACAGTTTTTACAACTTCTTCATTAGTATCTTTAGCAACTTGTTTTGTTTGAACTAGATAATTAATTAAAGCTTCCATACTGATTCCAGAATCATCAGCTATTTTCTTTAATGATTTATAAGCATCGGTTAAATCTTTAGAAGCATTTTTATTATCTTTTAATTTTAATATTTGACTTCTAGTCATTCCTTCATCAGAGAATAACTTAGTCGCATCTTCTATATCTTTAGAATTTTCACTAACAACTTTTCCTACGTTCTGATATTCTTTAATTATCTTCTTTACAGATATGCCATTACTTTTTAAGGCATCTCCTAGACCATCATATTTATTAATTAATTTTTGAACATTTTCTTTATTTAATTCTTCAGTATTTGATAATTCTTTAACATCTGCAATAAAATCATCATACCCTGCGGCAGTAAGCTGTTCTTTTTGATATTCTTTTAAAACATTATAATAATCAGCATATCTTTTTTCTAAAACACCTATATTATCGGTAGTATATTCTAAAGCTCTATCAAATTCTTTTTGAGTCATTATTCCAGACTCTACTATTTCTTTTTCATTATCAGATAAATATTTTTTCCACTCTTCCAATGCCTTTTTTTCTGAATCGGCATTATCACTTACAAAGGTTAATTCTGTTTTTCCGTTATTTTTGTTTGCTTCTTCTTTAACCTTACCGTATTTGTTCATTATTTCTTTATAATTATCTACATACTCATTAAAGAATTTTTGTTCATCTATATATTCTTGCTTCTCTTTTTTTGCGTTTTTACCCAAGAAAGTAATATTTTTAACATCAGTTTCCCATCTATTTTCTGTACCTAAAGCTCTAGTAGAATCACTTCCTTGAAGCTGTCTCATTCTATTTTTATCATAAAGCTTATATTTAGCGTTATTATATTCATCTCTATTTTTATCAAGATAATCTTGAGCCGCTTCTTTCTTTAATTTCTTTAATTCTTCTATTTGCTCAGAAATAGAACCGTTAACTAAATCAATTTTATCTGCTTCTGCACCATAATCTTCTATTAATTGCTTTTGTATTTTATTTAATTCTTCTCTTGCTTTTGTTGCATCTTCATAACTTGATGTACTACTATCTGTAACGCTTCTTAATTCTTGAATTTTAGTAGCCATTTCATCAAGATTTGAAAGTTTATCATCTAATTCTCCGGCAGCTTCAACGGTTTTCTGAGCAGCCTCGTGTTGTTTCTCATCTAATTCTTTAAATACAGTTACTAAAGCAGTAACTACTGTTATACCAGCAGATACCCAACCTAAAGGACTGACAGCCAACGACTTTAAAGCAGAAGCTCCAGTTCCACCTAATTGTTTTAAAGAACTTCCTAACGTCATACTCGCAGCTTTTTCTTTAATCATTTCTTTAGTTACTTTTTGAGTATTACCCGCCAATAATTGCTGTTTTGCTGCAGTTAAAACTATAGTAGTTGATAATTTTTGTAATGCAGTAGTAGCCAACTTGTAGATAACTATACCAGCGGTCATTTTTATTATGAATTTACCAACACCACTATTTGCTAATTTTAAAAATGCAGTTCCTAAATCTATTATAAATTTTAATAAGTCACTATTAAATAAATTTCTTGATAATTCTTCCCAGGCACTATTTAATTTTTGTAAATGTCCTTGAATAGAGTCTAAAACATTTTCATTTTCTCTTGCAGCACTTCCATTACTATTTAAAGCAGTAGTAGTTGCATCGACAGCAACTTTCCAGTTTGAAAGAATAGCAGCGGCATTTTGTGCTTGATATTTACCAGCAATTGTTTCTGTTACATAAGCTTTTTCAGCATTTGTTAATGTTTCATAAACAGGAGCTAAAGTAGAAAGTATTTCATATGTATTTTTTAATTGTCCATTTGCATCATAAACAGAAATTCCTAATTTTTGGAATAAAGCCTCCATTTGTGCTTGTAATTCAAGGTCTTTTTCCCCTTCATCATTCATTCCCTGAAGTCTTAATGTCAAAGTTTTTAAACCGTTAGCCACCTTACTACCATTACGAGTAATTTCTGTACCAGCAGTCATAAGACCAATCATTTGTTCAAGAGAGTTTCCAGCATTAGCCATTACCGCAGAAGCCTTACCTAAGTTTGTTGCAATATCTGCAGAACTAACAGCAAAGTTATTTGAAACCTCATTTACAGAGTCAATAACGTGATATGCGTTCTCTAAAGTTTCTGTAGCACTACCAGTTTCAAGTTTAAATGCCTTCATTTGTGCAATTACAAAGTCTGCGGCTTCTGCAGAACTTATAGCCTCGTCTGCAATATTAGTATACATAGTTGCAACTTTACCTAATTCAAGAGACATCTCATCTGTATATCCAGATTTTTTAAATGAAGTAGCCGCCTCAATCATTTCAGTACCAGTCTTTGCAACCGTAGCCCCCATTTTATATGCTTTATCTACATATTTATCTAAAGATTCTCCAGATAAATCAGATACTTTTTTAAATTCTGTTAAAGCATCATCAAGTTCTTTAACTTGACCTATCATATCTTTTATTCCATTACTAACAGTATTAAAAAACTGAGTTACCGTATTATATGTTAAGAAAGATTGCATCGCTTTAGACCAGTTATAAGCCCAATTATCTGTTGCAAAAGCTTGATTTTTAAGATGTTTACCAGTTTTTTCTAAATTCTGGTTAAGTTTATCTACTCCTTTTGCAGCATCTTTAGCACTATCTCCGGTTTTCTTAAAATTATTCTTTCCAGAAACTTTAGTTAACTTAGAACTTATTTCATCTAACTTTTTAGATATATCGTCTAAACCTTTAGAACTGAAACTAACTTCAAATTTTGAATCTTTTAATTTTTCGTTTAAGTCCTTTTGAACATTAGCTACTGCATTTTCAGCAAGTTTTATTCCAACTTTTACGCTATATTTATTACTATCCATTTGCTATTCACCCCCTTTTTATGCCATATTTTCCAAGTTCTTTATCGAACCACTTAACTATCTTTTTATCTAAATCTATAACATAAGAATCCCAATATCCTTGGCTACTAAGTTCAGCTAAATATAAAGCACCACCATTATAAGAATACATAAGATTGTCATAAGCATTATTCAATATCATTGCCATTAAATTTCTAACATCACTTCCATCGTGACCACCGTGGGACATTTGACTGTTTTTCATATCATTTTGAGGAGCTATTAATCTACTTCCGTCAAAAACCAATGCCTTTACATAATCTCCTATTTGTTTATCTTGTTCATCAGAAATTTTCCATCCAGAACCAAATCCTCCTTCTCCGAGACCATTGGCTCCGCCATATCTTTCATATTCTCCTGGTTTAGCAGCATAAATTGTATTTTTAATATGCTCTTGGAAATCTTTTAACAAATCATTAGAAACAGCTTCAATTGCCTTTTCTATTACTTTATTAAAATAATTTTCCATCTCATTATTATTATTAAAAGTTTGTGCCATAAAGCCGTCTCCTTTCAATTTTGTTATTTCCTAAAAAAAAGAGGGCGTGGAATATTATTCCTTGTCCCCCTCAACTTCATTATCTTCTAATCTTTTTCCAATAATGTTGTCATATTCATTTTTAACAGTTTCCCATTCTTTAGGTAATTTATCCATAAGTTTATTTAAATCTTCTTGTTCTGGTAAATTATCAAGAAAACCTTTTATTTTATTTAAAATTGTTCCAACTGAATTGCCTACTTCTTTAGCAGTTTTCCACATTAAATCATATGCAAGTTGAGCATTTTCAACTTTTTCCAATAATTCTTTATGAATGCCTACACTAAAAAGTTTTTCAAATTCATCATTATCTTCCATATCATTATATTCTTCTACTGTATAATAAAATAATCCAGCATAAAAATTCATTTCCATATCAACAGGGTTAAAAGCATAATCATCTAATAATCCTCCATTATTATAAATTTTTATAACTTCAGATATTAAATTAGTAACTTGTCCTGCAGTAAGATAATTTCTTTTTAATTCAACTGAAACTCCATTTCTTTCAATTTTTTCCATATTAATTTTCCTCCTTGTTTTCTAAATACAAAGCTCTTGCTATTAATATAGCCTCAGCTTTATCATCATCGCTTTTATTCTTTTTCGTATCTCTTGGATAATAATTAAAATCCAAATTATATATTTCGTTTACCTTATTTACGGCAGTTTGTTTTTGCACTTCTCTTTTCATCCCTTGTCTAGTTCCGTCATAAGTTCCTACAACTGAACGCCAACCTGATGGTGCATAAACTACACAAGGTAGGTGTTGTTCAAAACATACCCCTAATATTACTCCGTGTAGTATTGATAAGTCCTTACCCGTTTTTAAATTTGAATGATTGTTAACGGGTACATCCTCAACAACAACTACCTTGATGTTATTATTATTTGTAATTATTTCTTTTAATTTAGAATAGATTTCTTTCATTCTGTCCCTAACATCAACAGAGCTAGTTTCTATTAAGCCATAATCAACCAAATTACCAGTTTCTGAATTTAAAATACTATAACCGGTTTTTTTAGTTGCAGCATCAATTCCTAAAATCTCCATCTCATTTTTTTCCTTTCAACATTTCTTTCACCATCTTGTTATATCTTGCGTCTTTTTCTATATTCTCTTTAACAAATTCCCATATCTGTTCTTTACACAAATTTAAGCACACGGGGATTATTACAAATCCTATAATCATCAACACCAAAATAATAATGATGAGTTCCAATGTTCATCTACTCCTTTTTTGTGTCTACGTTAATATTCTCTTCCCATAATTTATGGATATAAGAATTTTGATGATAAACATTTGTATATTTATCATAAGCTTCGTAAGCACGTTCTTCTTTCGAAGAAACATTTTTACCAGAT
>JAFSVH010000124.1 GCA_017450215.1 Bacilli bacterium
AAATGAAAAACCAATAATTTAATCATTTACTTTTAGTTACATTTAAAACTAATCTTCCGTATAAAACAACTTAATGGCGGGACGTAGGGGTAACGCTCCCCTCATCTTCTGCGTGACAGGCAGACGTGTTAACTTCTCCACCAACGACCCAACTGGCAGGGAACTAGGGACTCGAACCCCAATCAATGGTTTTGGAGACCACTATGCTAGCCATTACACCAGTTCCCTAAGAAGAGGTACCTCTATAAGTGTAAAGAGGTGATTGAATGAGCAATAAGTGATAATAATATTCTGTCCTACCAAAATATATTCTCTAATCCATCTTTTGTGTCCCGATTTATATGATGGAACTTACTTATTGAAAGAGCGTTCTTTGTTCTACACACCGCTCGAGCCGGCTTTTATCGTGTAGTAACTCGTTAGGAGTCTATTTGTCTGACCACGCCCGTCCTCTATCTTATTTTAGTATACATATAATTATACCATAATTTTATTGATTTGTCAATATAATTTTACCATTTTTCGGCAAATTCTTTAATTTTTCTCTCTGTTTCTTTATCTAAAAGACCATTTTCCATTTTTATATTCATATTTATAGCTTCTAAAGCTTTATCTAAATGGTCTAAATTTTCAATTGTTGACCAAGCTTTTGCATATTTTATAAAATCAATAAATGTATCTATACAATTAGTTACATCTTCATAATTATCAAAACCAAATTCAAATAAAGAATTTTCTATTTCTTCTTTTAGTTCTTGTTGTTCTTTACCTAAATTATTTAGACAATTATCACAAGCATATTTACCATTATTTAATTCTTTTGTCGCTTCTTCTCCACATTGACAACAGAAATGACAATTATAACTATCACAAAGTTGCTCAAATAAATCATTCTCTCTATCCATTTTATAAATAGATTCTAAACATTCATCTAGCATTTTAGCACATTCATCTGGTGTCATTTCTCTATTTGCTTGAGGGTCTCTCAAACAATGTTTGTACCATCTAACTTTGTAATCTTTCCACTTAAAATTATATTCTTGATTATATTCGTCATCCCAGCTATAAGCCTCTACTTCAAAAACATCATTTTTAAATTTTTCTCCTGTATTACTAAATGGACTATCATACTCTTTTTGATAAATATTCCACATTACTCTTGATAATTGTTCATCTATCTTAGAAAAAGCTGCTTGAACATAATTAGGAATGCTTATCCAATTAAAATTATAACTTCCATCATCTTCACACATTTCCTCGTCTAATATTTCGATTTCTTTGTCTTCATCGTTATCCCAATGATACATATCTTCGTGATTATCATTTATTTCTTCTAACTCTTCATCTGATATTTCTTGTTCTTCTTCAATTTTAATAAATAAAATATCATCTCTAATATCGTTTTTCTGTAATTTGTTATACCATTCTGTAGACCCATCTTCCCAAGGAACGCTGACATATAAATTACTTCCATCGTCAAAAATAAAATCTAAATGAGTGATGTCGTTAGATTGAACTCTTTTGTAAAAAGGACTTTCTTCTTCTAACATATCAGCCCAACCACTATCTACATTCATACCTTTTTTATTTAGTGCTAACCAAACAAAATCGGTATATGCGTGTGTCCACATTTCTCCTGGTTTAGTATAATTACTAAATCCATTAACGTGAACATCAAAAGAAAATTTTATATCTCCAACACTTAATTTATAAATGCCATCAGCTGGTATATTATAAACTTCACAATTTTCTAAAACAATATCAACACTTGCTAGTGTTTTATTAGCAAATGGATTTAAATCTTTGTTATCCTTCATTTATTTGTTCCTCCCTATAAGCATCAGCTTCCATTAAAATTTCTAATTTTTTATATAAGTCGTCACCAAGAAGTTCTTTTGTTTTTTCTAAGTTGCCAATAAATTTATCCATATGATGATATATTAACATTGATATTTCCATTGCTTTGTCGTCAAGTGGATTTAATAAATAATAATGATTATTATGTTTAAATTGCCAATATATCAAATATAAATAAGCACTAATAGTATGATGATTATAATAAGTATATTTTTGTTTTTCTTCATTCCATTCTCTTGAGTATGGTTTTCCTATGTCGTGAAAACGTCCTGCTACACTTAAATTTTCATCACCATTACTTAACTCAAATGCCTTTTTAGACGTTAATTCTAAGTGTTCTAATACTGTTGCATTATGATGTTCATTATGTTGGTTGTAATCTTTACCAATACGTAACATCCAGCCTAAAAAATCACTATAATCTTCATCAAAATTACTTGAATAACCAACAAATATTTTATCATATCCTTCATATTTCATTGGTATGTCTATCGTTTTAAACATTTGAAATAATTTATCAAAAGGTAATCTTCTTTCTGGTCTTGTAAAATTTCTCTCAACTAATGTTCCCATTGTTGCTAAACATAAAACAGCAAATACATTATTATAATATTTTTTCATTTCAGAAATTAAAGCTTTTCTTCTTCTTAAATTTAAATTTGTGGCATTATAAATAACGTGTTTACCATCTTGTAATGTCTTTTTACACCTTTTATTCATTTCTTGAAAAACTTCGCCATTATGCGTTTGGTCTTCCCAACCATATAACTCATTTCTTATATCATCACTTGATAAAATTACCGTATCAATAGAAGTTATTCTTGTAATATGCTCTTGCATTGATTTAGCAAGAGTGTCTTTACCAGAACCAGGTAAACCTATCATAATATATAAATTATTTTTCATTATGAGCCTCCTTATATTCTTCTTCTGTTACAAAATAAAATTCATTATCGGTAAATCCTAAATCATTATTTTCTAAAATAATTTCAGTGACACCTCTCCATAAATAATGTATTCCATCTTTTTCTTTTATAGATACATAATTTACGGAGTCTTCAAGTGTCATTTTTGCTTTTCTACATACAATCGCTAGTATTTTTTGATTTGGATGTTCTCTAGCAAATTTATTTAGTTCTAAATCAAATATTGCCAGATAATCATTATCGGTTAATTCCATTTTATTCAGCACTCATTTCAGAAGTTAATTCACTTTTTACTCTATCTAATTCAATTAAAGCCATAATTGAATAGTTAGCTAAATCAATTAAAGTGTCCTCAATTTTTTCATCTGCAACTCTAACCTCTCCTGTTTTCTTTGTTAATGTAATTACTCTATTTAGCTTATCTTCCATACGAACTAAGAAAGAAGCAAGTCCCCATTCGTCAAAAGTTTTAGCCACACTATTACCATAATCTGCATTTTTTCTTTTATATAAATCAAACATTCCATTTGTGATTTGTTCAAATTTTTGAACTCTATTATAATTATCTCTCATCTCTATTTCCTCCCGATACCGTTTCTATATAGGCTTTATTAGCCCAATCATTAAAGTCTAATCTAGTTGGTTTTTCTTCTTCCATTAGATATATTAAAGCCGCATAATGGAATAAGGTATTTATAATTGTATAATAATCTCCAGAAAAACGTTCCTTTGTAATTAATATTTTTCTTGGAACATTTTCCTCATTTAGTTGAATTAAACCTTTTAAGTTAATTGTAAATGAACTGTCATAATTTTCTTTTGTAAATAATCTAAACATAATTACCTCCTATGATAAAGCGTAAGTTCTATAATCTGTTTCTTCTAATTTTCTTGCTTCTTGAACTGCTTGTGGTGGTAAAAGTTCAGGATATTTGTTTTGTAATTTAGGTCTAGTTATTCTAACACTTTCAAAATATGGTAAACCATATTCTTTATGATTAAGCATTATATCTTGAAAGCTTAATTCATCAATATTTGGTAAAAATTCTTTAAAGACTTCATATACTAAAGCAAAATCGTCTTCTCTAGTATAAGGTTTTTCTTCTAAAACCTTTTTTACAATAGGTTCTACTCTTGCACATTTACTCACAGTAAGGTTTCCCCTCCTTTACATAGTGGTCTGCTAAAAATAATTCCCAGACTTCACTATTAATCATTCCTAATCTTTCATTTTCATTTAAAAGATAGTTATTTTCATTTCTTAAATCTAAATTTTCTTGCTCAATTATTTTATTCTTTTCTTCTAATTTATCCATTCTTTCATTCATTTTTGAAGTAAAATAAACTATAAACAAAGATTCAATAATTACTATAGCAAATAAACTATATTTAAGTATCATTTTTTTATTCATTAAAATCACCCGATGTTCTATTAAAATAATCTCTACATTTATCGTCTTTCCAAGCCTCTGTGATTGGAATATGGTCACAATTATATTCATACATTTTAACACTTATAAAATGTAATAATAATATTATTGCTACACCAAATAAGATTCCTCCTACGCTAAGTAATATATCTTTTTTATCAAAATCTTTCATAATGCACCTACTCAATTTCCCATTTATCTACACCAAATACTTTATATAGATATTCTGAATCTTTCTTAATCATAGATTTTGTAATTTCTAACTTTTTACAAATATCTTGAATTCCTTTGATTGGTAATTCTTTACCAGACGCATATAATCTCATTAAGTATGCTAAGAAGTTGTCGTAATCATCACACTTACTTAAAGAAGTTATAGGTTCTTTATTAAATAACCTTTTTATAATATTGTCGTAATCTTTTAAATCCTTCTTTATATCGTTAGTGCATCTTCTTGCCTCTTCGGCATCAGCTTCAGCTTGGTTGGCTTTATTTTGATAAGCCAAATATTGGTTGAACCCTTCACCTTTTTCTTCAAGGATAGCAATATATTTATCCCTGTATAAATCTCTTTCTTCTGATGTTTCTTTAAGTTTAGCTTTTGCAGTCTTTAATTTCTTTTTAGTCTGCTTTTCTTCTAATCTCTCATTCTTGTTTGGTTCATTCTCAAGAATTTTGTCGTTAATGTAATTCATCAACTTGCTCATATCTATCTCCTCCTCTATCTTAATTAGAGAATAACATAATTATTTTTGTTTGTCAAGTTTATTTTTAAATTTTTCAAAAATTTTTATTTCGTTGTCATCAATAGGGATTTGCCAACAAGTATGGTCATCAAACATTACTGAGTATAATTTCTTTGTTTCAAAATTATCTTTATTATAATAATCATATATATTATTAGTAGAACTTTTTAATATTTGAACATCCTGTAAATATAATATATCATCAATGTCGTGCATATCCACTAGAATATTATGTCCGTCTTTTTGTAAGCAAATATATTCAGCATTAGCATTAATAGGTTTCTGTTTACTCATTATTTACCTCTTTTCAATTCTAATTTTCTGACTCTTTGTTTATCATATATATCATATCTTTTCATAACAGTATCTCTAGCTTCTTCAGGAATTCTATCATAAATACTATCATAATATTGACAATTACTGAATGGTTCAACACAACCACCACAACGAACACATTGAGGAACTAAAGACCACGCAATATCTTCATCATATTTTCTAATTTCTTCAACTAAAGTTTCCATATATTCTCTAGTTGTAGGGTCTGCACACATACATAATCTTCTCTCTGCTATACTCATTAAGGCTTGAATATTAGCGTCCATTTCCATTGGAACATAATTCATTTGACTTCTTTGTTCTCTATCAATATTGGTTCTGTCTGTTCTCTCTGTTCCAATAAATTTTTCACATCCTTCGTGATGTCTAGCAAAATGTGTTGAAATAGCATAAGGAATATTCTCCCATTTCCAACTTATAATACCTCTTCTAATTGGAGAATGTCTACAAATTAATAATTTGCGTTTCCACTCTTTTGATGGCTCTTTATCTCCAACTTGTTTACTAATTGTCGTCATACAAGCTGATTTAATCGCTTGCCAATTTACATTAAAATTTGTTATTTTTGTTGTCGTATCATATTTTTTCATTTTTATCTGCTCCTTAATATACCATATCACCGTATAACTCTTTGTCTTTTTTAGACATATCTAGCTCTAATCCCTTACAAGTATTCTCTTTTAAATAACGAACATTTAAATCAAACCACTCAGCCAAATCTTTGTCGTAATATTTTGGCTCATAAGTTTCTATATCTTTTATTGTTTCATTAAAAGCATTAAATAACCACTTTAATCTATAAGATTGTAATTCTGATGCTTCAATTGCTCCAGCCCAATTATGTTGTAAACATTTAATCTGGTCTATTAATTCGTCTTTAGTCATTGATTTTAAAGTGGAATCCGAATAAATTCTCCATCATGCTTGTCTTAAAACCTCTTTTTCATCTAAATCATATATACTCATATATCCTCCTAATCCCAGCCCCAACAGCCTGAATAAAATCTATCATATTCTTTGTCTGGGCAATATTCAAAAAACGGTAAATTCCAATTACTATCAACAATTTCTCCACAATCTGTGCATTTAGCTTTTCTTCCTGTTAAATTAGGTTTCTCATCAACTACTTCATAAGCCTCACGTTTTGGAGAACAAATTAAACAACACGGTTTACCATCATCATATTCTGCATTTGCAGTATGTCCACACTTCATTAAAACTGGTTCATTCATTTTATCCCTCCTCTATCTTATATAAAAATACTACCACATTTTGCTTAAAAAGTCAATAAAAAAACTATCTTTCTGCAAAAAGATAGTTCAAAATAAAAGATTTAAGAATCAAAAATAATTACTTGACATAGACTTACACTAAGACAACAAGGTCTATATTTGCTTTTAAATTAAAATGATTCTTATATCTAAATATGGTGTACACATAAAACGACTCACATCAATTTATATGACAATTATAATATATCATATATCTTTATATATGTCAAGCTTTTTTTATTTTTTATTAAATAATTCTAATAAAAACGTATTTCTATCAACAGTTTTATGACGTGTTACAGCCATATTTATGGCTCTTGTTTGTGCTACTATATAACACATACTTTTGGCTCTTGTAACGGCTGTATATAACCATTCATTAGATAATAGTATATATGATGAATTATCAAAACCTACAATAGTTACTTTAAATTGAGAACCTTGAGAAGAGTGACAAGTGATTGCATAAGCAAGTTCAAGTCCTTCATAATATTCTTTTGGTATAACAATTTCTCCTTCATCAAAGAAATCAACTATAATATAATTAGTAGATATTTCTTTAACTATTCCCATAGAGCCATTATAAATACTTGTTTGTATTCCGTCTGGAGTTTCTACATCATAATGGTTTTCTCTATTGATAATCTTATCGTTAACTCTTAAAACATTTTTATATTTAATTTTAATTTCTGGTTGAAAATCTGATATTTTAGGATTAATTCTCTTTTGTATTTCTCTATTAATTTGGTCACGAGCCAAAGCAACTCTTTGATTTTGAGCAACTATTATTTGAATGTCTTGTATGTTTTTGTTTTTATTATATTCTTCCATAAAAGTTTCTATCAAAACATCGAATAAACAATCTGCGTCAATTCTCGCTTTTAAAGTTAAATCTCTTAGTTGTCCATAAGTTTCATCTCCCTCAAAATCACTAGAAAGTAAAAAGAACTTCTTTCTAATTTTTTGAGATGTCGTAATAATTGCAGATTTTTCTGCTTGTCTATGAATTTTAGTTAATTCAACAAAATTTATTTTTTGAGATAACATTAAGTCATTAAGTAAATTACCAACACCAATTGGAGGTAATTGACCGTTATCTCCCAACATTATTAATTTTGCTCCTCTAGGTATCGCTTGAATTAAATTCCAAAATAATTCTAAACCAACCATAGAAACTTCATCAAGTATTACAACGTCGACAGGTAACGGAAATGTTTCTTTAAATGTAAATGTTTCTCCTTGCCAACCAAGTAATCTATGAATAGTGCTACTAGGTTTATTAGTAGCCTCGTTTATTCTTTTAGCTGCTTGACCAGAGAAAGCACATTGTCTAATAATAGTATCATAAGGGAATACTTGATAAGCCCCTTTAATTATACTTGTTTTACCAGTACCAGCTAAACCAACAACTAAAGATACATTATTTTTTAATAAAGATTTTATTCCTTCTGTTTGCTCATCTGTAAATTCAAATCCTTGCTCTTCTTCTGCTCTTTTTATTCCTTCTTCTATTTCTTCATCTGTATAAGTTTTGCATTCAGCTTTTTGTAGACTAATTAATTTATTAACAATATTGCATTCTAAGTCATAATAATACATTAAAGCTATTTTAGAATCTTCTTCTAAATATATTTCTTTTTCAGCAACCATTACTATAACATTACTCCAAATTGTTTCATAAGGAATTTTTAATAATTCTGTAATTTGAGTTTTAAAATTATCAAGAGTTAACCAAGTTGAACCTTCATTATTAGCAATATCTTTAAATAAATATCTTATTCCAGATTTAATTCTAAAAGGGTCATCAGGTTTAACATTATATTTTAAAGCAATTTCATCAGCTCTTAAAAAGCCTACACCTTTTATATCATCTGCTAATATATAAGGATTTTTTTGAAATTTTTTAATAGCGTTTTCAGCACTTCCATATGTACTGCATAATTTATTTATTAATAATGGGGTAACACCAAGTGGTTTAAAAAAATTATATGCAGGAGCTAAATCCATTGTTGCTTTAAATTTATCAATAATTCTATTTGCTGTATGTTCTCCTATATATTTAGCTGCCATTAATTTTTCTATATCTTCGTGTTCAACATATTCAAAAGGGTCTTCATAAGTAGAATATAAACTTTCAACTTGACGCTCTGTTAAAATTTGTTCAAGAAATAATCTTTTATCTTCTGGACTTTCTAATCGGACATTTTCATATCCTCCATCAATTTTAAATTGCCAGCCCCACTTTTCGTCATTTTCATATTCTCCCATTATAATATAATCGCCTCTTAATTTAGGCTCAAAAGAGACTATTCCAGCGGCTTTTATCGTGTCTGATACCTTTACCATCAGATTGGCTAATTCATCGTTAGATTCCTCTAAAATATCTCTTATAGTGGCAATAAAAGAAGTCCAGTTCGAGTCTGGACTGTAGAACCTTATATCATTGCTATTTCTAATTGTCACTCGAAGTTTCATTTTTAATCACCTCAAACATATCATCTATATTATCTTTTAAATCATATCTTATTGGTGAAGTGGAAGTTCTTGCAAATTGTTGTTTAACACCATCAATATACATTGTCATTGTTCCATCGTCACCTTGATAAAACTCTTCCCATTGTTTTTCTGAAATGATATTTTTTACATCTAATTGTTCTAATGCTCTATTATCAAAACTAACCACTTTAAATTTAGACATATATTTAGATAAATTTTCTTTTAACCAATTAATTTTATCTTCAATATCTTGCCCCATTTTGGTATTTTTAAGTAACTCAGCACCTCTACCCCAATTTTTATAACCCAAAATTAATATTTTGCAGTTAAATTGAGCTAGATAATCAAAAACATCTTTCCCGTGAATGCCAGCAATTAAATGTACTACGGCATTTTCATTTTCAGATACGGCTTTCCATAACATA
>JAFSVH010000125.1 GCA_017450215.1 Bacilli bacterium
AAAGAAAATTGAATAACACTACATTAGATATAAAGAAAATGTCTAGGTAGATCAAGCTTAAGCTTAAGTGCTACCTTCGTTAAACTTTTTATCTAGTTATTTAAATTTGAAGAACAAAATCATGCATCAATTTCGTGAATAATTAAATATTCATAAGAGAATGAATATATATGGGTGTATAACCCAACCTGGGGGACACAATTTTCGGTGAGTTGGCGCTTAGTGAGTTCTTGTGTTCCTCGGGACATCGATATATGTTCATTCTTTTTTTGTTCTCAAGCATATTATAGAAATTAAAAACGAGATTGTCAACGAGTTTTTTTCGACCTAAACCATTAAATTTATTTTATAAATTTAAAAATTTTTGTTAGAGGTGATATGATGAAAAAGGCAAATTTTAAATCAAATAAATTTAGACTTTTGATTGCTGATAAGATTTCAAAATACATTGATGATAATAATCTATCGAATGGTGAGTTTGGTAAATTATTTGACGTTACAGAGACTACAATTAGAAGCTGGAGAACAAATAAATCTACTCCTGATATTGATCAGCTAATGATTCTTTGTAAATATTTAGATGTTACATTGGATCAATTGGTTGACAACGATTATAATTTTATTACCTATTCTTCACTTTCACCATCTGAATTAGAAATTATAGAATTATCTAGGCAAAATAAGGACTATAGAGACACTATAGTCTCTTTAAAAAACATGTTAAAAAAATAATTCATAGACATATTTATGTATAGACATCAAAAGCACGTTTGACATTTGTATTGTTTTTCGTGTTTTTTCTTTTATTTAAGCCATTATTTGCTTGACTTATTTATATATATGACATAAAGACAAATATATGTATATAATGTCTTGTATGTCATAAATAATTACTGAAAATTAAATTATATGACACATTAGACTACTATATGTCTAAATGTCATAGTATTTCTTATTTAAATATATATTTTATATATTTTTAAATAGATTTTTATTTTTGATATGTCAATTATAAAATATTGTTAATAATTTTTGACATAGTTGACATACAAATAAATACATGTTATAATTGTTATATATTGAAAAGGAGCGCCAACTCGTATGAAAAAGATTATATCTGTTGTTTTAAGAAAAGGTGGTACAGGTAAAACCACTACATTAATGGCTTTAGCAGATGGCTTAGCTATTAGAGGTGAGAAAGTGTTAGTTATTGACTTGGATTCTCAAATGAATCTATCAATGCTTTATGGTAATTTTCACCTAAAAGAAAAAAGTATTTTTAATGTATTAACAGAAAAATCATTTAATATCTATGATGCTATATATGAAATACCTATAGATTATTTTAAAAATATTGATATTAAAGGTAAAATTGATATTATACCTGCGAATTCATATGTAGATCAGCTTGATAAAGCCTTAGATGAAATGATGAGAAAAGAAGAAAGACTTATTAGAGCGATTCAAAAACTTAATCCAGGAGATTACGATTATATCTTAATTGATACCGGACCTATTAATGTAACTAACATTGTAATAACCAATGTTATAGTTGCATCAGATGAGATCTTGCTTCCAGCTAGACTTGAAGAACTGTCGTATAAAGGTATAGAATTAATATTGCCAAGAATCGAAATGATAATTGAAGAAGATCTTAATCCAGAACTTAAGATTAATGGCATATTAGCTACTCAAGTTATTGGTAAAAGAAAAAATACAAATGATAATCTTTATAATAGATTAAAAGAGTATGCAGCTAAGAAGAATATATATTTATATAATAACTATATAAGAAATTTAGAGGGTGTGCCAGCTAAGCAATTAGCACATGAATCTATTTTTAATCCAAAAGTATTTGAAAAGGACGTTATTAAAAAAGATGGTACAGTTACTAAACATAGATTTACAACGCAATCTGAAATAGCAAAAGATTATAATGAATTCATAGATGAATTCTTAGAAAGAGAGGAAAGAAAAGATGCCTAGATTTAATACTAATTTTAAAGATGAAAGTGAAGAATTAGAAAAACAACAAAAAGAGATGTTATCTCAGAATAAGGAAGAAATAAATGTCAGAGACATAGAACTGCTAAAGGATAATGAATGTCATAGACTTACATTAAGACTTCCAAAGGATGTATTTAATTCTATGAAGCTAATAGGTAAATTTGAAGATTTATCCGTTACAGCTATTATTAATAAAGCTTGTATAGAATATTTAGCTAAAGATGAAAATCAAACTAAGATAAAGAAATATAATAAATTATTATCTAGTAAATAATTAAAGAGGTGAACTCACTAATGCGCCAAAAAATAAAAATAATCATATTATCTATTCTATCGGTGGTGTTTATATTTACACTCACAAGTTGTGAAGAAAATATATTAAAATCGCAATATACTGGATATCTTGCTGAAGAAGAAGTACCAATGAGCTATGGTATGGATGTTACACTTGATGAATATAAATCATTTAGATTTACAACATCTGAGGATGCGAAAATTGAGAGTGAAACAATTTTTTTAATCGAATTCTATTTTTATACTGAAGATATACAAAATATAACATTATCATTCAAATGGATGTATTATACAACATTTTTTAATATAGAACGTACGGTAGAACTAGGTGGTATGACATTTATAACTTCAGGTGAAGTTAATAAACCAACCTTGGTTTCACTTGAATTGAATCCTGATAATTATTTTGTTATTAAAAATAATAAAACTCAATACTTAATTATAGATATTGAGGCTCCAGAAGGTTTTAAATGCTTTATGCAAATGCCAGATATATATTTAGTGACAGATGATGACGAATCTAAGTTAGAAGATGAATTTGATGAAGAACCTGAGGGAGATGAATAATGGAAGAATTTGGATCTTATCTTAAAAGTATAAGAAAAGAAAAAAATATAACATTAAAAATGTTATCCAAAGAATTAAATGTTGGAGTTCCATTTTTATCATTAATAGAAAATGGCAAAAAGCCTGTTCCAATTAATTATGCAGATAAAATATCAGTAGCTTTAAATCTTACAGGTGAAGAACACAACAAGCTTGTTGATTCTATTAGGTATAGTAATAAAACAATATTATTTGATTTAAGTGAATTATCTACAGAACAAAAAGAATTAGTTATTTTATTTAAAAATAATGTTACTTCATTATCATTAGAACAGATAGAAAGGATAAAAGGATTATTAGGATATGACAAAATATGAATTTAAGATAGAACCTAAAGAATTTAAGATGGTATCTGAAGATGGATATCCTGAAGATATGACAGAATGTATAGCACTTTTTAAAATGGAAGATGGTATACATTATATGATAGGAGCTTATTCAGAAGATGAAAAAAACTTCTTTGTTGATTATGGATATGGTGGAATGTCTTTAGATAGAAAAGATGTATTTGCCTGGGCACCTATTGAGCCAGAGCAATTGAAAGAGGTGAAATAAACTATGATACAAAATCCTAAACTAGCTTTAGAATTAGAGTTAGATAAAGATAAATTAGCTGAATTAAATATGACAATAGAAGATGCTTTTAGCATTTTTAGAGAAAGATTTTCTAAATTTGGCTTAAAAGAAATGGAATCTGAAGCATATGATAATCATACTGTATTTATAACAGATGGTTCTGAAAAGGGCATGGCTATGATAGGACTTGCAGATGATGTGCTATTAGATGAGCTTCCTTGGTTCAAAAAGTGTGCTACGAAAATGAATTTATGGGTTGAAGACAGAAAAACTCACAAATTTATTTTGGATTCCGATTGCATTCAAGATAATAAGGAAGAAGGTTTTTGGTAGAATATGGAAAAAGAACTCACTCAAGCGCCAAAACTAATACCTAAGCATAAATATGCGATTAATTTTGATTTGATTCAAAAAGAATTAATAAAAAGTGGGTTTAAAAAACCTCAAAAAGCATATACTATTCTTGGAAGAGAACTAATGAAACTAGGTTATGTAAAACGTCAACAATCTAGTTGGTTTCAACAAAGAGAAAAATCAATTTATAAGACAAGGTTAGATATTAAAAGAATTGTTAAAGATTTACCTTGGATGAAAACTTGCACAAGATATCTTACAGTTACAGCTGAAAACTATGTATTTGATTTGATGCCATATTTTAAACAAAATATTAACATTAAATCAATATCTACTCAAAAAGAATCTGATTTAAAGCTTAGAAGAGCATTACATTATGACTTATCTATAGATGCTATAGATAGTGTTTATGGTAAAAAACACAGATCAAAACCTTATTATGAAATAAAAAAAGAAATGAAAAATATGGGTTTTGAATGGCAACAACGATCGGGTTGGATATCTAAAACAGAACTTACTGAAGATGAATTTGCCATAGCAGTTAATAGTCTTAAAGTGGCAATGCCAAACTTTGAAAAAGTTGTCAAACACTGTGATGCTACATATTTAGATGAATTCTGGGATATGCGTATTTATATTGATAAAGATTATGATAAGAATAATCCTAAAGAATATAACTATGTAAATAAAGATACAGAAAAAGCTGAATCTAAAGAAAAGTTATCAAAAGATGAATTGTTGCAACTTAATATGCATGTAAGGCATAAAGAAATAGATCCTGATGTCTTAATAAATAAGAAATTTGATTATGGTAATGAAGAATATCAAATTAAATCAATTGATGTCCTGGATAATGGAAAAGATAATGTTATCCTTGAAAGGACATTGGATGGAATGAAATTTAAAGAAGAAGACTTTGCTTCTTTGCCGGATTTTAAATTACATTATGGTAAAGAAACTCAAAAAACGTCAATTAAACAAAAAAGCAATGAAAAGATTAAAATTTAAGGAGAACTCACAAAATGAAATTATTTAAAAAATTATTAGTATTAACAATTAGTGTATTTACACTAGCTGGTCTTGCTTCATGTGGTGGAAGTGGTGAAGCAGAAGATTATAGCAAATTGACATTTGAAGAAGTATTTGAAGTACAACAATATACAAATCCTTCAGGTACAGAATTCGCACCAGGTTTAACAATGGCACAGTTAAGATCTAAGACATTAGATGGTGCGTATAGATATTACGATTATATGTCATTTAATTTAAAAGCAAATTATAAAGTTAAGATAAAGTCTGTAACATTCTCTATGGCTACAGATGAAAAAGAATTTGCTGATTATTTTATTCATTTGTTATATCAATCAAAATCATATTTAACAGAAATAATTAGGGAAACAACACCTTCTATTACAAAAACATTTAGTTTAAATCCTGAATGCACAATGTCAGCAAATAGTATGATAACTATTGGTCCTAGCGTTTCATTTGGTTCATTGAATATAAATGTTGGTAAATGTACAATATATAATTTCTCATTTGATTTTGAAGTATTAGGTAAATAATTAAAAACAGTAAAAATAAAAAAATAAATAAATGAAAGGAGCGCCAACTCACATGTTTTTAGGTATTATTATGGATTCCATTGCTGAATGGTTTTCATCATTAATGTATGGATTATCTCAAGGATTTCTATACATTTTATATTGGATTGAAACAGTATTTAAAATATTAGCAGGTGTAGAAGCCATTCCTGGTTCTAATCAGGATTCAGCTTCAATTTTGAATCTTATTGTTAAAGATTCTATTACACAAAAATTAATAGTAGTATTCTTAGCTATAGGGCTAGGAGTATTTGTTATTTCATTAATAGTAGGAGTTTTTAAAGCTCAAATTAAGAAAGACACGCCAGGAGAAATGAAGAAGGTTATAGCTACTTCATTAAAGGCGTTGTTTTGGTTTGCTTTCATTCCTACTTTTTTTGTAGTATTTATTCAATTTTTAGTTACACCAACACTTAATTATGTTACTAATGTAGTATCATTAAATATTACAGGAACAGGAATAGATGTTGGTACTACAGAAGCTAATTCTATAGCTAATACATTATGGTATAGAATGTTTAGTGCAGAACATGCTAATATTTTAAAGAGTGAAAATGCAAATTTTACTTATAGTTATAGTACGATTAAAGATATGGGAATCTCTCTTAAAATTGGCGATAGTGCAACAAGTTATAAATATATAGTAGTTATAATTGTTACAGCTATAATGTTTTGGACAATGGGTATAGCAACCATTGGACTTGCAGAAAGATTAATTAATATAGTGTTCTTATATTTAGTATCTCCTGTTATGATAGGAGCTTCTCCACTTGATGGTGGTGAAAGATTAAATATCTGGAAAGATAAAGTTATAGTCAAATGTTTTGGAGTTATGGGTAGCATTCTCTCCATGTACATATTCTTGCTGATTCTTGGTGTGGTAGGAAATATTGTGGATAGTTATCAGGGTAATGAACATGGATATTTCATCTTAACTGCAGTATTTGCGATAGTATGTATAGCTGGAGCAATGATGTGTTATAAAGGTCAGCAATTATTTGCATCACTTATATCACATAATCAAGGTCAGGAAGAAGGATTATCTGCTATGGCAACAAATAACCTTGCAAGCAAAGGTTTAGGAATTGCAGGAGCAGGAATAGGTGGTGCCTTTATGGGAGCCAAAGCATTAGCTAATAAGGGTTTAGGAATATCCAATCCATCAATATCACAGGTTGGTAAATCTGGTGGTGCAATGGCAGGCGGAGCTTTGAATAAAGCATCTGCATCAGGTGGAATGCTAAATTCAGCATTACAATCTAAAAACGCAGCTGCTGGTGGCGGTGGTGCTTCGACTGCCTCAGGCGGATTATTGAATTCTGCATCTCAAGCTGCAGGTGGAACATCTAAACTTAATAAGGGTTTACAAGCTACAGCTGGTGGAATGAGAAAAGTACCTCTTGTTGGTGGATTACTAGCTACAGGATTTGGTCTTGGTGCAGCTGCAGTTAAAGGAACTGGTAAATTGCTATCTGCACCTGTTAAAGCAAAACAAGGTATTAGTAATTTTAGAGCTAATAGAGCTTATATGAAAAATGCTAATACTGTTAGAGATAAAGCAGGCAATCCATTATTAAATGATAAAGGTAAAGTTCAACAATTATCTAAGGGTAATCCAAATAGAATGACTTATAAAGAAGCTAAAATGGCAAGAGCTCAAGAAAACCTAGCTAAGAAGCAAGAACAAGCTTCAATTAAGAATAACGCTAAGCAACAACATCAAAATTCTATTATGCGTCAAGCACAAAAAAATGGACGTGCTCAAGCTAGACAAGCTATGAGTCAAAAAGCTGATAGTATTTTAGCTAAAAAGGCTCCAGAATTAATGAATCCAGCAAATAATCAACAAAGACATGAAGCTAAAAAAGGTATTGTTCAAGCATTGGAACAAGGATATACTGGCAAGGCTTTAAAACAACAAATTGATAAGGCTATAAAGGATTCATCAAATAAACAGTCAAAACCAACATCAGCACTTTCTAAAGTGGGACAGGATGGTGGTAAAAAATGATTAGATTAATTCCGCCAAAAACTAAAACATCTGTAACCTTAATTAAAGGTATAACGTTCATAGATGTATTTGTAACATTCTTATATGTATTAATTATTGTTTTAATATTTGGTTCATCATTTCCAAATTTATTAAAGTATATTTTATGTGGTTTATTAATTATATTAATGATAACATCATTATTTACAGTTGATAATAAGAAAGCATATATGTTTTATTTATCAATGTTCCAATTTTTCTTAAGAAGAAAGAAAATAGATTCAATTGATTTTAAAGAAGCGACATCATATACATTTAATGATAATGGTGCTGTAGAAAGTCTTCCTGGAGAATTAAAATCTATGGCTGTTGAAATAAAGGGTATAGATTTTAGTATTTTAACAGAACAAAATCAGGATAGAATTATTAATGATATTGCTCAAATATTTAAGCTACATAAAAATGGATCTATTTTTAAAGTAGAAAAGCCTGTTAATTTTAGTAATTATATCAAGAAAAACAAGGCTAAAATCGATTATTGGAATAATCAAATACAAACTTCCAGTCCTGATAAAAAAAGCCGTTATTTAAAGCGAATTGATGTTTTAAATAATATTGATTTTACTTTAACTCATTTAAATGATGAAAAAGCTATTCAAGCAGAAGCGTTCTATTTTGTTATCTATGATACCAACGAAGAAACACTTATGTCTTCATGTAAAACAATATCTTCTATATTAAACGATGAAGGCATTGAATCAACAATTGTTGACTATGATAATATGAAGATATTATATGAACAATTTTATAATACTAAAATTGAAAATGATACATTTGCACTTCCTAATATTAAGGAGAAATGGAATCGTTTAATTATTAATGGTGAAGAATATAAAGTTGCAACATTAACACATCTTCCATCATTATGTTCTAATGCCTGGATGTGGCAATTATTTGCAATTGATAATACTATAGTAAGATTAAGCTTCTCACAAGCTACAAATAGAAATAAAGTCTATAATGCCATAAATAGATCTATCCTAGAACTTCAAGGTAGACTGGCTGAAAAAAATATTACAGAATCTAGAAAATTGGATATCAATAAAGATATTGAATCTCTTCAAATGTTATTACAACAATTAAAGATGGATAATGAACAATTGCATTTAGTAACATATTTAATTTTGTACCCATTATACATGTCTAAGAAAGTTGATGAAGCAATTAAAGGTGCTAACATCTATGTTGACCATCTATTATTTCACCAACAAGATGCATATATGTCAATGCATCCATATAAACTAGTAGATGCTAAATTTGAAAAGAAGTATTCAATTAATTTACAGACATCTACATTGACCGCATCATTTCCTTTTGTATCTCATTTATTCTTAGATCCAGATGGAGATTATTTAGGCGATAATAGATACCCAGTATTCTTTGATATATTTGATTCCTGGAAGAAACATCATAGATTAAGAACTAACTCTAATTTAGTTATTTTAGGTAAATCAGGTGGTGGTAAATCTTTTTATACGAAAAAGATGTTATTACAGCAAGCATGTAATGGTACTAAAATATTTGTATTAGATCCAGAAAATGAATACCAGGTGTTAGCTTCTAATCTAGAAGGCAACTGGATTGATATGGGTGGTATATCAGATGGTAGAATAAATCCGTTCCATGTGTTCCCATCATTAGATGAAGAATCAGAAGGAACTGGTGAGTTAAAATCTCAAAGACAATTCCTACAGGAATTCTTTACAGTTGTAATACCAGATTTAGATAGAGAGGTTAGACCATTCTTAAATCAAGCAATCCAGCGTGTATATGATTCTAAAAAGATATATGATGATACTATATTTAAGAATTTAGCTTCTGAAGCATATCCTACATTCGATGATTTATATAATGTAGTAGTTGATTGGTTTGAAAAAGAAGCAGAATTTGAATTTGATAAGTCAATGCTTAGAAAATTAATGAATGCTTTAGAAGACTTTAAAGAAGGTGGATTATATTCTAATTTATGGAATGGTCCAACAACTATGAAGTTAGAAAATGAATTTACTGTATTAAATTTCCAATCACTATTTGCGTCTAACAATAATATTGTTGCAAATGGACAAATGCTACTTGCTATGAGATTCTTGATGCAAGAGGTAATCAAGAATAAAGCAAGAAATGAAGCTTTAGGATTAAGAAATAATATCCAGATTATAGTTGATGAAGCGCATCAATTTATTAATCCAGATTTTCCAGTAGCCCTAACATTCATGTCACAAATGACTAAACGTATTAGGAAATATGGTGGTGGAATGGTAGTTGCCACACAAAATATTAAAGACTTTATCGGTCAATCAGAAAGTACAAAAGCTAAAGCTACTGCAGTATTAAATGGTTGTCAATATTCAGCTATATTTGGATTATTACCAGATGATGTTAATAGTGTTATAGAGCTTTATAGGTCATATAATGGTGGTCTTACACAATCTGAAATAGATTCATTAACATCAGCTAGACAAGGCGATGCCTTAATAATGGTAGATTATAAAACGAGAGTTACAGCTCATATTGAATTATATATGAATGAGATTCAATAT
>JAFSVH010000126.1 GCA_017450215.1 Bacilli bacterium
ATTGAAAGCAGTTTAGTAGATGATAATGACTTCTTTGGTTATGATAATGCAAAAGATTTAGAAGATAGAATTGTTGAAGAAACTGAATATCTACAAAGATTAAGTGAATTAGTATAAGGAGAGTGTAAATAATGGAAAATGAATATAAAGGAAAAGTATTAGAAGTTGTTGAGTGTATGAAAGATGAACTTATTAATCAATTATATATGATTAAGTTTGATAGTGATGATTTAGATTATAACGGAATTGAAAACATACAAGATAATGCTAATTTATATTTAGAGTGTATCAATGGTATATATCAAGATTATATTACTGGTGTAGTAAATAAAGATGATGAAATAGAGATTTATTATAATCCTATGGGAAGTCTATTTTATAGAAAAGTAGGAGATGATAAATAATGAATAGTTTATTATTAGATATTGCAGAGCAATTAAGAAGTAATTTGAAAGTTCAAAATGCAAAAGCAGACTACAATATTAATGCAGTTAAAACTTATTATGATTTAGAGGGTTCTTTAAGAATTGCAGTTAGGGTATTTAATAAAGCAGAAGAAAAAGAACAAGTTATTATACTTGGTGGAGATTATCTTGGAGATTTGACTGAAGAAGATGAAATAGAATGGTTTGAGGAGTTGAATTAAGATGAGGGACGAATTAATTAAATATGGTTATAAATGGCTAGGTATGAAAGGAATAGATTATGATACGGCACTTAATACATTTAAATGTAATGTTGCAGTATATATGCTATATGAAGATAATACTGAAAGTCAAGCAGATAGTGTAGAAGAAATTGAAGAACACTATAAAAATGGTGGCAAATTTGGAATTGAATTAAATGAATATGATAATTATGTGGTGTTTTTACTAGGAAGAGATTATTTAAAAGATATTCTCCCTTATGAAAACGATATTGCTTATGAGTGGTGTATTAATCTTGCAAAAGATTTTGAAATTAGTGATTTTAATGTAAATACTCGTGGTTTAGTTGAGTGTTTAGAAGATTATTTAAGAGCAAATATATATAAAGATGAAAATGACATTTGGAGTTTTAGAAATGCAGATTTATATGAAGTTTGTGGTGGAATAAGAGGTGTTAAATATGATAATTTTGAGTAAAGATTATGCTTGGTATCGACCTTATAAATATGATAAGTATATTATTAAAAATATTAAATTTTATGATGAAAATGGTATAGTTATCGAAGTCGGTAGTGGTTGGTTAGAAAATAATCATAAAGATTTAGATTATGTTAAACTAAATATTGATGAGATACAATTAAAAAGAAAAGAAGATTTTTCTATTAAAGGTGCTTTTATTATAAGCAAAGGAAAAGATTTTAGTGATGAACTTGGAGCAGATTTATATATCAACATTGAACTTGTTAATTTAAAATTTGGTGGTTATAAAAAGGAATATGATAATATTAGAAAATATTATGTAGGAAGTGATTATGATAATCAAACATTTGAAGTATCAAGCAATGTAAAATGGTTAAAAGAAAATTGGTATAAATATCAAGCAATAGTTCAAGAAAATGCTAAAAAATTAGAGAATATATATTATGACACTACAATAGATGAAGTAGCAGAGTGTGTTAAAAATATTAAAAAATATGCAGATAAAATGTTTAAGGAAAGACAACTAATAGAAAGTTATAGTATAGAAGATTATTTGAAAGAAGAGGGAAAATAAAATGATAGATTATGGAAAATATAGAGCAGTTGAAATTAAAGATTGTTATGATAACACAAATATTTTAGCAGTAATATGCTTAAATTATAAACATAGCGTCAAAGACTTTCAAGAAGAGTTATATAGAGCAAGAGAGCAAGTAAGAGAAGAAATTGAGAAGTATGGAGATGACTGGTCTTATATTTCACAAGTTATTGATGAAAAATTTGACTGGTATGAAATTACTTTTGATAATGAATATGTAGAGGTGTAAGTATGGAAATGGAAAAATATATGGAAGAAAAATTTAAAGAAAGCAGTTCATATAAGTTCTTTAAAGATTTAATTTGGGACATAACAGAAGATTATAGAGCAAATGAGGGTAAAGAATATGATTTTGATAAAACTATCGACAATTTAATGGCAGATGATGAATTATGGCAACAATTAAATGATAGTGTTTGGAATAATTTAGTTGAAGTAGGTGTAAATAATGACTAATATGGAAAAAATTTTAAAAGAAATTGACAATATAGAACAATTAGGAGCAGATATGAGATATAAAGTCAATAATGATGATTTAGATTTAGAAGTAGAACTAGAAAGTATAAATGAGTGGGTTAAAAGTCTTAAAAGAAGAATTAAAAAAGAAAAGGAGAGTAAATAATTATGAGTACAAGAGGTTATTATGGAATTAAGAAAAGGGGAGAATTAAAAGGGAGTTATAATCATTGGGATAGTTATCCTAGTGGTTTAGGAAAAGATTTGGTTAAGGAATTAAATAAAATTAAGAAAGATGATAGATTAAAAGTTTTAAATGAAACATTTGATTATATCGAATTAATTGATAGTAATATTCCACCAACAGAAGAACAAAAAGAAGTTTGTCAAAAGGCAAATGTAGTAGATTTAGGTGTATCTAACAGAAGTTTAGATGACTGGTATTGTTTATTAAGAAAGACACAAGGAGATTTAAGTACATATATTAATAAAATAGTACCATATATGGAAAATGGGAATAGCTTTTTAGATGATAGCTTATTCTGTGAGTGGGCTTATATTATTAATCTTGATACTAATAAATTAGAGATTTATACAAGTGGAAATTGTAAACAAGATGAACTAGATTTATTGGAACTTGATTTAGATAGATTATTAAGCCTAGAAAACTATGATGATGAAGATGAAGAAATACCATTATTTTAATGGAAAATAAAAATAAGGAGCAAATAATTATGAGAAAATATATTGAAAATTATATAAGATTTTATTTAGAAAATGATGATGAGTTTACAGAAAAGAATAAAGAAAAGTTTACAAAAATATTACAAAATAATGAA
>JAFSVH010000127.1 GCA_017450215.1 Bacilli bacterium
AACTCGCATATTCAGCTTGGAAGGCTGACGTTCTGCCGTTGAACTATACCTGCATAAATTAAATGGTCGGGAAAACAGGATTCGAACCTGCGACATCTTGGTCCCAAACCAAGCGCTCTACCAAGCTGAGCTATTTCCCGAGAGGTTACTGGCGCGCTAAGCAGGACTCGAACCCGCAACCCCTTGGTCCGTAGCCAAGTACTCTATCCAATTGAGCTATTAGCGCAAAAAACATATAAACTGGCGGTCTCGACGGGACTTGAACCCGCGATCTCCAGTGTGACAGACTGGCATGTTAACCACTACACCACGAGACCACTACAAAATACTATACGATTTTAACATATTCTAAAATTAAAGTCAATAAATAAAATGAATATGCAATTTTATTTTTATGTGAAAAACTATAATATTTTGTTAGTTAATTTATATTATTTTTTTGATTATTATTTCTATAATAAATTAAAGCTATTATGAAACATATTAACATTGCAGTAATATACCCACTGTAATCAATCATAATATCTTTAAAATTTGCGTCTCTTCCACTTGGAATCACTTGAAGCAATTCTGATATAGTTGCAATTAATGCTCCACTAATCAAGCAAAGAATTAACGAAAAATAGAATTTCTTATTTAAGAAGCTCCTAAAAGTTAGAAAGCCAAATATACCAATTAAGCCAAACCAACCATAATGACCAATTAGTTTTCTAATTACAGAATGAGCCACATCATGATCTAATTCTTTATTTGTCACATCTTCTATTATTTTCACAACCTCTTCTGTCACACTACCAGATAAAGCAGCTGATTTATCTGCTGATTCAAGTGATAAAAAGAAATGAGTAAGAATAGATGCTATAAACAATCCCAAAAATATCCATTTTATAAATGAATATTTTTCATATAAAAGATTTTCAAATCTATTCTGTCTTATTTTCATCATGATTAACCTGTTCTTTTTCAACGTTAGATTCAAGTTTATTGACAAATATACCGAATAATATTCCTAATGCAATAGTTATTATAGAAACAATATAAACAAAGATATTATTCCAATCAATAACATAAGTTTTAGCTGTCAAATATATAATAGCAAAAGGTGAAACAATTAGTAAACCAAGAATTGAAAAATAAACAATTGATTCAAATTTTTCCTTTAACATCTTTATTAACTTAGACATTAATATAACACCAACTATTGCACCAAATATAAAGACAACAATATTAACTAAATATAAAGTGAAATTAGTAAAATTCCAATCAATAATACATTTACCAAATCCTTTTAATAGCATAATGATACTATCATAATAGCCTAGTGCTAAAACTAGCAAGCTACCACTAATACCAGGAATAATCATAGTTCCACTTGCAATCATACCACAGCCGAACAAAGGAAGTAAGAACCAAGGTGAAAACGAAGGTTCGTGATTAGTTCCAGCATTTAGAAGTGTAACTGTAATCATCACACCCATTGCGATAATACAAACAATAATCTCTTTAATATAATTGTTTTTCTTCTCTTTTTTATCTTCTTTTGAAGCATTAATTCCCATCTTTAAAGTCTTAGGTATCGTAATAATAACTAGACCAACAAAGAAGCACACAGTTTGAAGCGGAAAATTAGTTAAGAAATATGATATTAAAACTATATCAAGAATAAACCCAATAATAAAGCCTAAACCAAGATATAGATCCTTAATTATGATTTTCAAAGGATGCTTTGTTAAAGCGGAGATATCATCAATTAATCTATCATATATATTTAATATGATAGCTAATGTCCCAATGCTAAAACCAGGAACTGTAACATCTAACCCAATTAAAAATCCTTTAAATAAATCAATGAATATATCAATTATTTTCTTACCTTTATTTTTCATAGGATAACTCCTTAAATAAAACTCCATAAAACTATGGAGTTAATATTTATAGCTTATATAATTAGCTTTAGTTTTATTTGTTTAAAATAGAATTTTCTAATTCTTTTAAAGTTACCATATCATTAATACCAACAACATGACAATCATTCTTTACAACATAACTATCAACTTTATATTCTTCACCTAAAATAGCAACAATATCAGTTAAATAATATTCATGTTGTTTATTGTTGTTATTAACTTTACTTAGTGCATCAAATAATAATTGATTATCTACTGCATATACTCCAACGTTTATTTCTTTAATCTTCTTTTCTTCTTTATTACAATCCTTGTATTCTACAATTCTACTAATATTTTTACCTTTTCTTACGATACGACCATACATCATTGGATCATCTAAGATTGAAGTCATTACTGTTAATACATTGCCATTTTTAATATGTGCATCAACCATATTAGCAACCATTTCTTTTGTAATTAAAGGCATATCACCTGGAATAATCAATGTAATACTATCTTTATCATCAATTAATACATTCTTCGTAGTCATCATTGCATCTGCTGTACCTAATTGGTTTTCTTGAGTAACATGAATACAATCTTCAGGAAGAACTTCAATTAATTTTTCCTTTTTATATCCTACAACTACTACAATCTTATTAACCTTCACTTCATGAAGTGTATCAATAATATGATTAATAATAGGTTTACCCAAAAATGGTGTAGCACATTTTGGTAATTCTGGATTATTCATCCGAGTGCCTTTTCCACCAGCTAGTATTACAGCATTAATTTTATAATTCATTTTTTTCTCCCGTTTCTTATTTTAATATTTTACTTGGATTATTTTTGAACAAATTAAACGCAACACTTTCACCAAATTTTTTATAAATAAAATTAAAGGCATCAAGAAAATCATTATCTCTATTTTCATGGATATCAGAGCCTACCATGTCAACAAGACCAAATTTAATTAATTTTAAGATGAATCTTTGTCTTTTTCTATTAACATCTCTCCCTAAAACACTCGAAGCATTAACCTGAATTAATGCTTTCGTGCTTTTTATTTCTTCAACTTTATTTATGTCATCAATATATTGATAACGCTCAATATGAGCGATAATTGGTTGATAACCTTTTGAAATTAAAGAATAGCTAACTTCACTAATATCAATTTCTTTAGTATAAGAAAATTCAATCAAATAATTCTTTGTATTATTAATCCCTCTAACAAATCCTGTTTGAATTCTTTCAAGTAATCGATTAATACTTCCACTCATTGAATGAACATAGATTTCTCTACCTAAATATAAATTAATATCTTTATATTTCTTATTTACTTCTTC
The DNA here is from genome assembly GCA_017450215.1 of Bacilli bacterium. GTDB lineage: Bacteria > Bacillota_I > Bacilli_A > ML615J-28 > CAG-698 > RGIG3506. Next base: position 3,236 of record JAFSVH010000127.1, read on the forward strand.
TTTTAAAATCGCAAAATGTTTATCAATCAATTCATTACTAGATTCAAACATTCCAGATCTATAATGAGGAGTACAAATAATACCTTTCACACCATTTTTAATTTCATTATCAATCATTAATAGTGATGCATCTAGAGATGTTGAACCATCATCAACTTCATGAATGAAGTGAGAATGGCAATCAACTAATTCTAGATTTGAAAAATCAATTTTATTTTTCATCACCATAGCCTTTGTTATAATAATATTTTCCGTATCCATAATAATCTCCACGATAACTTGAATCTGGATTATAGAATGTAAATACGGCACCAATAATCTTAATGTTATTCATCTTTAATAGATTAATAGCTTCTTTTACTTGATTCTTCTTTGTCTTTCCTGATGCTACATTAAATACAACACCATCAGATAATCTAGCAATATGAATATAATCACTAATCATTAATACTGGTGGAGAGTCAAGCAATACAAAATCAAATTCTTCTCTTAAGTGTTTAATGAAGTCAGACATTTTTTCACTTGTAAGAATGAATGATGAACTTTGGATACTACTTCCTCGATTGCAAATATAAACATTATCATAAGATGTCTTTTTAATCGCTTTTTCAAAAGGAATCTTATCTAATAAATAATCACCTAACCCTCCAACATTTTCAATTAAGAATGGACGATGAACTCTTGGCTTTCTAAAATCTAAATCAACAACAATAACCTTCTTTCCACTTGCACCAAGTGCAACTGCAAGATTAACAGCAGTAGTTGTCTTTGCTTCTCCTGAAACAGATGATTCGATTTGAATAACTTTTCTATCTTTATCTAAACCCCAATAAAGGATATTATCTTTTAATCTATTGATAGATTCGTTAACCCAATTATGGTTATTAACATCATAAACAATAGAATCTCCTCTTAAAAGTTTATTTTTCTTTCCTAGTTTTGAACTCATTCTTTTTCTCCTCCCTTAGTATCTACTAAATTTGGGATTGTGGCAATAACATTAATCTTGTAATAACGTTCAAATTCTTCTTTATCTTTATAAGTATCATCCATTAAATATTTAATTAAAATAATACCAAATGATAAAGCAAGACCTACTGCAAAGCAAATAGCAATAATAGTAGCAGCTCCACGCTTAGCCTCACTATTTTTAGCTTTATCCATTACAGAAATAGAATTAGATAAAATTTCATATGTCAATTTACCATTATCATTTGTAGTATTATTTACAAGATAAATCATTGAATCAACTAATTCATTTACTACTTTTACTGCTTCTTGATCTTTTCCATCGCCTTTAGCTGTATAAGAAATCTTAACAACTAAAGAATTATTACCATTAGAAACACTAAGATTGTTTTTCACGCTTTTATATGTAAGTTCTGGATAATCATTCTTTAAATTTTCAATAGCACGATCAATAACTAAATTTGATGTAATAAAATCTTCAACAGTATTAATTAGTTGAATAGAATACATATAATTTGTATATTCAGTAGTAGTTTGAGTACCAGTTTTATTAACATCAACCATTACTAAAGTCGTTGTTGAAGCAGTATAAGAATGTTCTTTAAAGCCAAGGCCATAAATTGAACCAGCCAAAGTACAAACAAAAGTAATAATTAATATCAATAATATATTCTTTCTAACTACGAAAAGTATCTCACCTAATGTTAAACTTTTTTCTTCATTCATTTCATTTGCAATCTCATTATTGCTAACATTTCCATAACTTTCCATGTGGAAACCTCCTAATTTAACCTATCTTATCATATAATTATAAAAAAATCAATTTTTCTTGTATTTTATCAATATTTTTTAGAATAAAAATATAATAAACATGAGCATAATCAATATTTATTATATTTTTTTCTCCCTATTTAGTATTATTAAATATTTATTTAATGTTTATTTAATAATTATTTATTTAATCTTTAATTATATATTCCTCAGGATAATCATATTCAATTAGAGCTTCATTAATTATATCAATAATACTTTCTTTATTTTGTTCAACACATAATGCTAAAGCCAATTGGTTTTTTGCTCTTTCTAAGTTATGTTGTGGTCTATCATCATTAATCTTGAAATAAATATTACCAGCAATATAGTCTTCTAAGAAACGCATACCTAATTCTATAGTAATTAATCTAAATCCAGAATAAAGAGTTTTAACTTCTTCTTTAGATATATATTCATGATAAGTTCCTGTAGTATCTTTCTTTCCCTTAAGTTCAAGTAAGAAACCATTAGAAAATTTACGAACAAAATCTAAATTAATTCCAACTTTACTCAAATCAACTTCATCTTCTAAAGCAGTAGAAGCTCCACCTCTTAAAGCATCACCAAAGTCATAAGCAATAGCACCTTTCATAGCAGTATCTAAATCGATTAGACACATATAATGTCCTGTTTTTTCATCTAACATAACATTACTTAATTTTGTATCATTATGACATACTCTACGTTTAATCGTTTTATCCTCTAATTTATTAACTATTTCATCTAATGCACCTTTTCTTTCCACAATGAAATTAATTTCATCCTTAACACTTTCGATTAATTCAGGATCTTCTTTCCTCTTTTGTTCTACTAATTTCATGAAATTAATATAACGTTTTGGAGTATTATGGAAATCAACGATTGGATCATCAATTAATCTTGAATGGAAATCATAAAGCATGTAATGGAAATTACCTACAGCACGACCAACTTCAAAGAAAAGTTGTGGATCTGTAAGTTGTTCATAACATACACCACCTTCAATATATTCCATACAACGATAATATTCATTATCAACAATGGCAACCCATTGATCATAACGAGTAGAAACTAAATTCAAGCCTGCTCTATTTCTACTTTTACCATCATACACACATTTACGCATAATATGATTAGTTAATAATACCATATTATTCATAACTCCAAATGGAGATTTGAATACATTATGGTTAATTTGTTGCAAAATATATCTACATTCAGGAAATGTAACCATGAATGTATTATTAATGTGTCCACTAGTAAGTTGTCTAATATCAACTATACTATCAACATTAAAATACTCTTTCGCAACTTTCAAAATATATTCTTTAGATTTTTTCATTTTCTGTTTTTTCCCCTTTGCTATATTATTTTACCACACCAAATCAAAGAATAGTAATTTATTTATAAAATTTTCTATTTTTCATATATCATAAGTATTAAAGTTTTATTTCAGAAATTATTTTATCAATCCTATTATAGCTTTCTTCAATTAAAGCTTTATTATCCAAATCTTTAACTTCATTTTTTTGAAATAATGAATAAACATCAAAATTAACTTCATTATCTAAATCAATAGAACCAAAAATGCCAATTAGTTTTTTATTTTCTTTTTCACATCTATCTCTAATTTCACTAATAACCTTACCATCAAAAGATTGAGAATCAATCTTTCCTTCTCCTGTAATTACAATATCAGCTTTTTCAATCAAATTATCAAAATCATTTAATCTTAATATTGTCTTTATTCCACTTAATATTTCTCCATCAAGAAGAGAATGAACAGCATAGCCAATACCACCTGCAGCACCACTACCAGGAGAATATACATCATTAGGATCAACACCCAAATCTTTTTCACATAATTTACTAAAAAATTTTAGATTATCATCTAAAACAACTAAATCTTCTTCTGTTGCTCCTTTTTGTCTAGCAAAGACAAAACTAGCTCCTTTTGGTCCATATAAAGGATTAGTAACATCACATAAACAATATATCTTTACCTTCTCTAATAATTTTGCCATATTAGGGTCTTTTTTTATCTTTACAATATTATTTAAAGTTTTACCATCAGGAATAAAGCAAAAACCTTTTGAATCATAAAATTCATAACCAAGTGAAGCACACATGCCTACTCCACAATCATTAGAAATAGATCCACCTAAGCAAATATATATTTCTTCAACATTGTATTTATATATTGCATCTTTAATTAATTCACCAACTCCATAAGTAGTAACTCTACCTGGGTCATTGTGTTTCTCTTTATATTTAAATCCAACAACACTACTAACTTCAATAAAAGCAAGTGTCTTATTGTTTATCCTTACAATTCCATAATAAGAATCAATCAATTTTAAAAAAGGTCCTTCAACTTTTTTATTAACTACAAAAGCTTCAATACCTCTATTATTATAACCACTAATAATAGCTTCAACACTTCCTTCTCCACCATCAGCAATATTAACACATGTTATATTATCAATATCATCATTCTTATATTTTAATAAACAATCTTTAATTATATTATTTATTGTATAAGAAGAAAAAGTTCCTTTAAAGGAATCCATTGCTATTAATATATTGAATAATTTTTTATTAATAATTCTTGTAAATAATTTGTTTTTCTTATTCATTTTTACACCTTATATATATTATAACAAATCAACAAGAAAATGAAAAGAAAATATAAATCAACAAAATGAATAATATTAAACATTTTGTCTATTATCTCTCCTTTTTTAAGCATTTTTTAAGGTACTATAATTTATAATAAAGAAAATAAATTTAAGTGGTGAATTATGGATAGACGAATCGACAAAACAAAAAAATCTTTAAAATCCGCTTTAACAAGCTTAATGAAAGAAAAGAAATATAATGATATTTCAATTACTGAATTATGTGAAAATGCAAATGTTAATAGAGGTACCTTCTATTTACATTATTCTTCGATTGAAGCATTCTTAAACGAAATTGAAGATGATTTTATGGAAAAAATATCAAAAATAATCAAAAAATATTATCCAATGGATGAATTATCTTTTTATTTACTAGCCAATGATTTGGTTGACGAAATAAAGAAAGAAAAAGAATTCATGATGGTTAACGTAAGTAAAAACGGAAATCATAATTTTGTTAGACGAATAACAAGATATACAAAAGAATTATCACTAAAATTAAACAACTTTACGATTGATGAAGATGATGATGAATATATGCCTTTCTATATTACCTTCGTAATTGAAGGATCTATTGGAATATTAGTTGAGTGGATAGAAAAAGGCTGTACAGATGATATTTTTAAAATATTAAAAAAATTAGGTTCACTTCTTCAAAAAATAGTAATATAAAAAAAGGACTAGTTGAGTCCTTTTTTTGTGCAAAATATAAAAATTAATTTATTAGTTCTTCTATCGGATAAATAGAATCTGTCATAACATACCATAGACGACGATTTTCACGATCATCTGATTTATCAAACACAAAATCAACATCATATGCAAGATCATCTAATATAAAAAGATAATCAATTTGTCTTAATTCTCATTTATGATAATATTCATATTTTGTATCATTTTGCATTGCTTTAATATCATCATATGATAAATACAAACATAAAACTCCAACAGTTCTATTATTTTCTTTATCATATTGCATAATATCATAAAAGAATGGGATTTCTTTTTTTTAAGAGTTCTAAATATTTAATGTAAATTTAAGTTTTCTAATATCGTTTTGTTGAAGCTTCATAAATAAGGATTGAAGCAGCAACTGATACATTTAAACTATTATTACTTCCATACATCGGAATAAATACTTTCTTAAAATGATCATTATTAACTTCATACCACTTCTTATCTATTCCAAACCTCTCATTACCTACTACTATAGCAATTTTTCCTTGATAATCATAATCTTTATAACTTAAACCTAATTTTGGTTCACCAAGATAGACATCATATTCATTATCAATCAAATATTCAATCAATTCATCGATATTACAAATAGTTGTAGGCATAATAATATTACAACCTCGTGAAGCTATTGTGTTTTTATAATTATAGGGATGAGTTACTAAATTTGTAATAACCAATGCATCAACCTTTGCACTATCGCTTGTCCTATAAATTGTACCGAGATTACCAGGTATCTCAATACCATCGCAGATAATTAAATAATCTTTATTTAATTCTTTTAATTCATTTAAATCATAATTATATTTAATCTTTATAATAGCAAATAAACCAACAGAATTTTCTTTATTTATTAAATTCAAATAAGTCTTTTTACTAATCTTATAAGAATTAACAGCATAATCACTTATTTGATTAATTAAATCAATTGTTTCTTTATGATAATCTAATTCATAGCAATAAAAGAAATCTTTTATTTCTAATTTATAATCATAAGCAAGTTTTATGATGTTAATATCATCAATAGCTATATATTCACCATCATTCTTCTTTATCAATTCTTTATAGTTAATTATTACTTCATTGTTTTTATTTATTATATTCATTTAAGCACCTCAATATCAATTATATCATCTAAATTAATCTTAGTCTTCACAATTGTAATACTTCTATAGATTAAATCAATGTTACTAACCATTCCTTCAATAATAACATAGCCATATTCTTTGTAATATTTAATCTTAACCATTTTTCCTTTATTAACATCTTGAAATTTATCTTGTAATAATTCAAGTTCATCTTCAGATAATATCTTCCGTTCAACTCTGATGATTTCTTCTTTTTTAATCATAGAAGTAAGTCCTCTTAAAGAATTATATGGAAGAAATTGTTTAGCTCTAAAATCTTTTGAATAAACATCATCTTCAAACAATTTAGTCTTCGCCACTATTATGTCCTCCAATCAATTTATTTCTTTTGATTGCTGTTGCATTCTTTTCTAAATTCATTCCTTTTAATATACTATTCTTTCCATATTTACTCTTAATATCAAGGATAGTCTGTTGTAATACTTTCTCTTTGTTCATTTTTTCAACATCACTAAAAAGATCAATCGAATTATACATTTCGTCTTTCACATTCCCAAAAGAAATGCTAATTCTTCTAATCAAATAATTTTTGTTAGTTGTTTTATCAAACAAATCACAAAATTCTTTCATTAGCTTCTCTCTTGATTGAGTGTAACCATCCAATTTCCTTGCTCCACCTGTAGGATTAATCACATCTTTCGAATATCCTATAGACAAAGCTATATTATTAGTAACAACATGCTTTTCTATTAATTCTAAGCTATTTAAATCAACCATTTCCTTCAATACTAAATATGCATCTTCATATTTATAATCAGAAAATAATACTTGAGAATTAGAAAGTGAATTAGTTTGAGATTTATAATTCTTAATATCTTCAATTGTACATGTTTCAATTCCATAAGCATGATCTATTAATAATCTTGCATTAACTCCAAATTCTTTAAATAATACTTCTTCTTCAATTTGAGTAATACCATATAAATCATCAATACCATATTTAAGTAATCTTTTTTTTGTTCCTCTACTTATACTCCATATATCAGTAATTGGTTTATGATGCCAAATAGTCTTTTTAAAGCTATCTTCATCAAGAATACCAATATAATCAGTTGCATGTTTAGCACTAATATCTAGAGCAACTTTTGCAAGAAATAGATTAGTTCCTATTCCAGCTGTTGCTGTAATTCCAGTTGTATCAAATACATCCTTAATCATTTTCTTTGCAAGTTCTACTGAAGTTAAATTATAAAGATTCAAATATTGACTAACATCAATGAAGCACTCATCAACTGAATAAGGATGAATATCTTCAGGAGATACATATTTTAAATATATACCATAGATTTGGCTACTTACTTCCATATATTTCTTCATTCTAGGTAGTGCAGTAATATAATGAACATTACTTGGAATTTCAAAGATTCTACATCTATTATGAATTCCTAATCTCTTCATATTAGGTGTAATAGCAAGACAAATAGCACCATTACCTCTTGATGGGTCAGCCACCACAAGATTTACGGTCATTGGGTCTAATCCTCTTTCAACGCATTCAACTGAAGCATAAAAACTTTTTAAATCGATACACAAATATGTTTTCATATAATCATATTCCTAAATTATATAGATTATACCAAACTATTAATTTTTATCAAATTGAAATTATATTAAAAAAGCTATCTATTAAATAGATAACTTCTTCTCAAAATATTCACTAATTTTAGATCCATATTTCACAATCAATTCAGACTTTTCTTTCACATTTAATTTTAAATAAACTGAAGATAAATCTTTTTTAACTGTTTCTTCACTATAATTAATAATTTCAGCAATCTCTTTACGTTTCTTCAAATTAACAGTGTAATAAGCAACACTCAATTCTCTTTCTGTCAATATATCTAAACTTGAATCAAATGAATCATCTGTTTTTTCATTATTATCATTATTCAAATCATCTTGATTATTTTCATTAGATGCATTGTCTACATTTACATTATCCTCATATTTAATATTTCTTCTTTTTCTAATTACAAATATTACAATAATAGGAGTTAAAACAGATACTAAAATAATTAATATAATTAAGATTATAATACTTGATTTATTCGAATCTTGAATATTACCATAGCCAATATGTAAAGAACCTTTATATCCATTTAAATATTCAGACCAAGAACTATATTCACTCTTTTTTATATTGAGAGTACTACCTTCTACTGGATAGTCACTATCATTATAAACCTTATCAGCTTTTGCAAGTTCTACTGTATTTTGATAATTATATGTATTATCACCTAAATATTTATCATTACCAATGATAAAGCATCCTTTTACATCGATAATTCCTAATTCTCCTTTTGTATCATCTTTATGATAAAAAGAGAAGGTATTTTCATCATTTGCAGTATTATTAATAAAACTAGAAAAGAAAATATTAACTAAACCACCAGAATTATTAGGATTAAAGAAGGCATAAACTAAAGTATAAAAACTACTTCCTTCTACACTACTATTATTTTTAAATAATGAACTAATAAATGTTATAGGTTGACCAATCAATGAATGACAAGCAACAGCACCACCATGCTTTGCTTTGTTATTTTCTATAACTAAATTATAGAGTCCTATACCACCATCTCCACTTTTAGAGCTAGCAATTCCTAAGCCTCCTCCATAAATAGTCTCATTATTTTTAATAGTTACATTCTCAACTAATCCTTTGCATCCTCCTAAATAAATACCACCACCACACAATTGAGCATCATTTTGATTTACATCATAAGGAACAAAATGATTATCATGTACATTAGTATCTTTTATAGATATTAAAGAATTAGCAATAGAAAAGCCTAATCCTTTATATCCATAATTATTAGAAAATTCACATCCATTAATATCTACACTTAATAAATCATTTGATAAATGAATAGTATCATACATAGAATAATTATCAGAAAAATCACAATTATTAATTGTTATATTCTTGTGATTTTCTCTATAATTGTTTTCAACGAACAGTGCAGGCCCAATTAAAGATGCATAATTATGAATATAACAATGATCTAATTCTAAATTATAATATCCTTCTGAAAAATCCATGCATCTATATTCATTTCTTTCAGATGAAAATATTTCTTCAAATTCTCGATTATTTAATGATTCATTAACTAATTCATTGCTATCAATAGAAAAACCACCATCAAATTCAATATTAGAAAACTTTATATTAATTAAATCACTACCATTTCCAGGATTCATTGTTTTAAAATAAACTCTTGAAAGTTTGCTCTTACTACCAACAATAGTAACATTATAATTAATAATTATTGTCTTATCTTGAAAATCAATATCTCCAACCATAATAACACTGGTTTGTTTTTGTAATTCAATTAAAAAGTCTTCACTACTATTGATTGTTGCTCCTTTTAATGTAACATTAAATATCGATACATTAACAAAGAATGTAATAATAAATATAAATAATAATTTAATAATCTTTTTCATACTTCACCACTATATATAACATTATACCAAAAAAACAAATACAATCAAAGAAATTAATCTTTGATTGTATTTATGTTTTTATTCTTTTTTAGAAAGAATATTGTATTTATAATTAAGTGCTTCTATTGCTTTAGCACATTCTTCTTCATTAGTGACTTTGATATTAGTAGCAACATCTTTACTGCCACCACCAACTATTTCTTTTAAACCACTATCATTAGCGAAGAATTCAACAATGATCTTTCCACTCTTAATCTTTAAACGGATTAATTTATCTTTACCTAAATAAACAGTATAAGAATCAATAGCTTCCGTTGTTCTAACTCCATCAAAACCTAAAGCTTTTGCTTTAATAGTATCATATAATTTTCTATCAGCTTTAGTTAGGTTAGCATATTCTTCATTTAAAGACTTCTTCTCTTTAAATATTACCCCTTCAACATCTTTATTCTCAGTTTCAGCAGTTTCTATATTTTCATTATCATTATTATCATCATGATTATCATCATCATGATTATTATCATTTTTCTTCTTTAAAATAAAGAATGCTGCTAAACCACCACCAATTAATACAACCAAAACAATAATTAAGATAATAATCCAAGAATTATTCTTTTCTTCATCAGGATTATCGATTGGAGGATTATCAGTTGGAACATCACTTTCTTTCTTATCAAGAGTGATAACATATGTAGAGAAATGAGTTGTACTGAATGATACAATACCATTTTCATATTGTGCGTTCATGTTTTCAATTATGCCATTTTCATTAACATAAAATACTTTTACTACTTCTCCTTCTTTAACTTCAAAATTAACAGGAACTTTAATTTTTGCATTTAAATTATTAGGAATGTTATCTAATGATATTTCTAATACTAATTTCACATTTGACAAATTAGCTTTTTCAATATCACCTGTTGCATATTCTGCACCTGTTAGAATCAATAAAGTAACTACTTCATTATTAGCAAGTTCTTTTACTGTATCTTTATCAAAAATAACAGTAGCATCACTTCCTTCAATTTCTAAGCCTTTATCATCATCTTTAGCTTGATCGATAACATCCTTAATATCATCATTGTTTCCTTCAATGACATAATTGCCATCTTTGATCGGAGGAGTAGGTATTTCAATTACTTCATCAGCAAATAATGCATCGATTGTAATACCATTTTCGGTTAATGTATAAACATAATGTAATTCTTTGCTGATTAATTCTTTACCCTTGAACCATCCATTAAATACTTTACCTTCAGGTACACTTTCTATATCTAAATTAATTTCTCCTTTAATATTAGAATTAACTTTATTTTGTTTATCCATAATATTAATAGTAGCTTCATAATAGAAAATCACACCATCAGTTGTATAACTAAATGAACCATTTTCTTGATTATAAGTTCCACTTACAGTTACACCATTAATCTTAATTACTGCATTATTATTAAGTATAGTATCATCATTTTTAGTGATAGTAACTAATAATTTATATTCTTTCAAATATTCAATTTTACCAGTTACTTTATCATTTCCAAGTATTACTTTAACACTATAATTATAATCAGTTAATTCTTCATCTTTATTTATTGCATCTTTACCAACTTCAATTTCTGGTAATGAAGGTAAATTAATTTCATTAATAACCTTATATTCTTTATATAATGGTCTATAATAATTACCTGAAGTAGTAAGTGTAACATTAAGTGTCTTATCTGTAGTGATTAAAGTATTACCACTTCCACCAATCAAATACCAACCAAGTAATGGTCTATCTTGGTATGTTTCTGGTGCAGTAAGAGAAATCTTTCCATCTTTATCACTATAAATAGTCTTAACATCATTATCAGATAAATCATATTTTGCATAATAATAGAAGAAATATTCAACTTCAGCTGTAATGATTCCATTTTCCTTACTAAACTGGATTTCCTTGCTTCCTGAATATACTTTCACATTATCACTAAAATCATAAGCAAATTTAGGATTAATTGTCGCTTTTAATACATAAGTCTTCAAATATCCAAATTTAAGATCTGTAGTATTAATTTCAAAATTAACTGTATATCCATCATATACTAAAGCAGGTAAAACTGGAATAGAACTTTCAACCTTAAAATCATTTTCTCCGATATTAACTTCATTAATATGAATAATATCAATGAATTTAGCATCTATTATTATTCCATTAGCATTTACTTCATAAATACTACTTGCATCATTACTAATTAATTCTTCACCTTTATACCAACCATTAAATACTTTACCATTTGGAATATCACTATCTAAAAGACTTAAATTAATCTTATTATCATTATCTGTTTCAAGAACTTCTTCTTTTTCACCAATAACAACTTTAACGCTATATGGGAAATAATATTCATAATTAATTATAATCAATCCATTTTGATATTCATAATTATGTTCTTTACCATTAATAATGACTTTTGCATTATCCTCTAAATGATATTGTGAATAAACTCTAAAAATAGCAGTTAATGTATAAACCTTACCATATTCAAAATTAGTATCATTAGTATTAAAACTAAAATCATGTAAAGCACAATAATCAGTTTCAATAATATCAAGTGGTCTAATAACACCCAATGCTTCATAATTAGGTAAGCTTAATTCAATATTATTAATACTAGTAGATACACTACTTGTGAAAGAATATGTTAATAAGAATTGAGTATCAGATAATTTCTCAACATTAGCGTTATATTTTGAATTGAATTTTGCAGTTATTGAATCAGTAAAATAAGCACCATCTATTGATTCAATTAAAACGCTCAATGTATAATTCTTATCATATTCGAAGTAGTCTTCACCACTAATATTCCAATATTTTGCACTAATCTTATAACCAAAGAATTCATCACCTGGAAGAATTTCACCTCTTTGTATTCCTTCTACCATTGGATGCTCTAAAGCAATTGGTGCTTCAATTCCAATAATATCAACAGAATCTACGACTCTTTCAGTTACTGTAATAACATATTCATCACTAATGAAATCTTTACTATATTCTTTTTCTTCACCATATTCATCAACATATGTATAAACAATTGTAAGAATGAATTTATATGTATAATCACCTAATTCAGTTGGTTTTAAAGCAACGATACTATCTTCACTATTCTTCCAGCCATAATTCATTCCTTCAATATAGAAATCATAATATAATGATTGATGAACTGGATCATTATTGATGAATTCTGCTTCAATGTATGCTTCAGGGTCATATAATTGATAAGTTTTATTACCTAAACCATTCATAGTAGGTGCTACAATATTAGGTGCCATTTTTACATAATAAACAGTTCTATATGTATAATATGTACCTTCAATAAAATCTGCTGTTGATGAAAGAGTAGTTTCTAATATATAAACCTTATCTACAAAAAATTTAGATGTATCAAGTTCTAAATAACAATCATCACTATCAACTACTAAATATTGAGTATCATCAAGATATGGATTATATACACTCCAAGAATAACGTGCATAATATTCAAGCAATGGAGAAGGACTACCAATAACCTTAACTTCATTAAGATTTGCTTCAATATAATCTGCTTTCTTGAATTCATCTTGATAGTAGCATGGATAAATAATATTCATTAAATCAAAATGATCATAATATACTGGTGTCATTTCATATTTATATGCAGGAATACCATTATTTAATGTTATAGCGAGGTAACCATCAATAGTGAAATAATAATCCCAAATCTTATCAAGTAAGAATTTAAAATTATCACCAAAATTTTCAATCATTGAAGCAGTATCAAGAGGTTCTGGATAAGCTAAATTAACGAAATTATCAATTGTAGAATAATCAGCAAAAATATCAACACCTTTATTAACAAATTCAATTAGCTTTTCAGAACTAATTCTTATTTCTTTTACATAAGAATAAGGACTACTTGTTTTATTAAATGAGAATTCATTGTCATAATAATCCCAATCAACACCATAATATCCATCACCAAAATCTTTGAAATAATTTTCTTGATAGCCAAGTCCACTAATATAGACACTTCCACTAGCTTCACTGTTAGCCTCAACTTCATAGATTTCATTATCTTTTGCAAGTAAGTCTTTATAATTCAAATCATAATCAATCCAGAATGTATTATTATAAATACCAGTATTGATTGTCACATTAAATACAATATCACCTGTTAATGGATCCAGTGCAGGATCACTCATATTAAGTTTTGGCTTTTCAAAATTATTTAAATCAACATATGATAATTGATAATAATCAGTGTACATATCATAACCATTTTCATAATTAAACATTGAACAATAAATAACTAAATTATGATATTTCAATTCATCAAATCCGTTATTATCAGATTTTAAGAATTTAAATGATAAATGATTATTATCAAACTTAATAAATGTATATTTATTTAATTCAGAATTATAGAATTCTTCTAAACTCAAATCAACAGGTACAAAAACACCTTCACTAACTTCTTCTAACCATTTAACTTTCCATTCATAGAATACTTTTTGGTCATTATCTAAATCAAAATTAGAATAATGATTTACTCTATGAGCAGTTAAATTAACAGTTGATTGACTTGTTAAATAAAGAACATCATGAATTTGATAACTGCCATCATTTGAATAGAACTTACTAGCTGAATTAGAAACCATATCATATTCATATGGGCCACCATTATAAGTATAGAATTCAATATTAGATATTTCAAATCCTTCATCAGGATAATCATACATAACATCAATTTGTACTTTATCTGTTAAAGAAACATCCTGTGGAGAATATGCTGTAACTTCAATTATGAAATGATGATTATATAGTTGATTAGCAACATCCATAGCATCTGGTCGTAGTGTAATATTAAGATGTGCTTTACCAGCATCAGCTCCAGTTGGGATGGTAGTAAATGAAATAGCAAATCCATAATCAGACATATCACTAAGTGATTTAGATTGCTTCACTATATAATCATTACCATGAATGTCTTTTTCTACTGTTTCAATTATAGCTCTTGCGCTGTATTCAACAACCCAATTACCACCAACAATAGGTTCACCAACACCAACACTAAGTTCATTAGTGTCACCAAATCCAATGAATTCAATTGAATAATCTGGACAAGTGAATTCAGGTTGATATGCAGCAAGTCCAACATTTAATCTTGTTACATTAGAATAAACATATTTAGTTGGATCAAGTGTATTATAAACCTTACAATATACATAATATCCATCCATACTTAAAGTAGCAGGAAGAGTAGAAATTTCATTTGTTTTAATTTGAACCCCATTTTCAAGTAATGGATATAATCCTTCATAATTTAATCCATAATAATATGGATTCAAATTACTTACAGTCATCCAAATTTCATTTTCAGAATCATATTCTTGTAAATAGAAATCAGTGAATAAATGTGTTGCCTTACTATTAACATTATCAGCAAATTCAATTACAAGCTTACAATATGTAGGATTTAAATACATATCAGCTCTATCGACAATCAAATAACTAAATTCACTATTGAATTCATAATTTCCATTAATTTCATTATATGATTCAAGAATAGGTGTTACATAATGATTAGCATCACCATATTCCAATTTCACATTCACTAAACCATTTAATGTATCAGATGCTTCATTAAAGATAATTCGATATTTTTTACCTAATTCTAATTTATCAAATAAATCATATGTTAATATATTCTTATTACCATTTGATTGTAATAAAGCTTTATCTTTTGTAAGAATTGGCTTTAATGTGCCTAATTTAACTAATGAATTATTTTGATCAATTCCTGTTAAATAGTCATAATCTGGATAATAATACCATTCATAACCTACATTAGGAACAGTTCCATCATCTAAAACAAT
Source organism: Bacilli bacterium (assembly GCA_017450215.1). GTDB lineage: Bacteria > Bacillota_I > Bacilli_A > ML615J-28 > CAG-698 > RGIG3506. Next base: position 18,894 of record JAFSVH010000127.1, read on the forward strand.
CAAATCGATCAATTCATTTTCACTTAAATTAAGTTGATTTGGTAAATCAGTAATAATCTTAGGAGTACTTGTACCAACATTAAATTTAACTGTTTTAGAATAAGTAATCTTATATGAATTATCACCATATTTAGAATATGTCCAAACATACAATTTATATCCATGTAAGCCTAATGCAGTTGAGCCGGTTGGAGGTGTGAATTCAACATCTTGATAATACATATCATTCTCATCAAGATGAGTCATCTTATATTCAAGTCTTCCTGTTATTGGTCTTACTTCTTCGTCATTAAGTCCGATATCATACCATTGTACATAAATAGTATTAGAATATTGATTAGTAATTCTAGCTGTAATCTTACTATTTTCATCTGGCATTCCTAATTCTAATTTATAACCTTCACTGCTAAATGCAGCTTTTGGTCCATTTAATGTAATTACCGGTTCAACAATCTCTTGTGTTACATGGATTGTGGAAACATTGGAATACGCAACAGCATTACTATATTCATTCTTAATTACAATTTGAACCTTTAATCCATCATACATCTTAGGGAATGTTGGTTTTATAACTAATATTGGCTCATTAACATCTGTCCATTTATAATCAACACCATATTCAGTAAAGATTTTATCTTTATAGATTAAGCCTAATGATTTATATGGTTCTAAACCAAATTTATCACTTCCTAAGGTTTTACTATATACAGTAACATCATCACCATTCTTAATATATAATGTAGCACTATAATGCTTACCCATTGTATAATCATCAGTGTTTTCATATAAATTATCAGGATTAAATAATGTAATCTTAAATTCTTGAATTCTACTTTCACCATTAACATAAATATTATCTGGTAGGTCATCTTTTATATATGGAGCATAATATTGATCACCATAGCGAATATAATTACCCCAAATCTTACTTGAAACATCTGCATCAGTATCAAATAATTCATTGAAAGCACCAGCTTGGTAATAACCACTATTAATTAATACTGGTTCACCATTTACAAATGATGAATCATAATTCAATAAAGCATCAGTCTTGTTTTCATATCTTAAAATAGCTTTTGGATTTACAATAAAAGTCTTATTATAGCAGCTAGTATAAATCAATCTCTTTTGCAATAAGCCATACGATTGAAGTAAACCACCATAATATTTAAATCCTTGTGTAGTATTAGACTGAATTGCTGAAATGACATAAACCAAAAAGCCATTTTCATGTTCATTATTACCAGAATGAATTGCTCCACCATACATATTAATTAAACTTCTATAATTATGACAACAGCATACAACTCCACCATAATGATCTCCCTTTTCAAGTGAACCACCGCCACCCCAAAGGTCAGCATCATAAATATTAAGTTCACCATCACTACTCATAGAAAAGACATTACCATTAATAGTATAATCGCTAATATCACCTGTCTTTACTAATTCTTCATCACCATCTTCAATACTAATGATTTGAACTCCACCATAAAGATAAGCATCTCCTCCATTATTTAAGAATATTGATTTAGAATATCTTGTAGTACTATTTGAATAAGCATAAATAATTCTATTTCCATGACCATTAGGATAATCCATATGAGATCCAAATATATCAAGTTCAGTTTCATATGTTAAAGAAAATAATGGATGTAAATCTTTTTTCTCATCATACAATCCTCTAATCTCATGATTGTTTAAGAATAATCTTTTTCTTCCATTGACTTTAAAGAAAGCATCAGTTTTACTCTCAAACATTAAATCAGCATAATCCTTATCAAATTTAACTTGAATATCGCTTGTTAAAACAAGATTGATGAAATCTTTCTTTTGATCCGCTCTCTTTAAACCTAAATAATAAATCAAATCAGATAGATTATTAATATAAACGAAATCACCATAATAGAATTCACCAGTTTTCATGCTCACTCCACCTTGAGATAGAACAGAACACTTATTCACTTCATCATAGCTGATGTCTTTAGGTAATTCCTTAACACTAATTAGTTGACTAAATCCAACAATAGCAAAATTATATTCTTGTTCTTCAAAATCTATATTAATTTGATTAGCAAGAGGTTTTTCATCATCAATAAAATAATCAACACTTTCACTATTAACATTAATGAATAAACTACCGGCTTCAAGAATCAATCTAGAGCTTTCACCATATTTTTTAGCTTCAATTCCACCAACACCTGATAATATTACTGTATAATCATTTTCACTTTCAGTAAAAGTGAAATTAGTTGGAATATTAAATAAAATACTAGGAAGTTCACGACTATTGTAACATCTCTTATTATTTATTTTTAATACATTAGGATTAGCATAACTAGTACCATAGATGTTAACATCAATCAAATTAGATGGAACTCCATCACAATTAATTTCAATAGTAGTACCAAAATTCACAATTTCATTTTCACCTAAAATCTCAATTGAAAATTCAAGTACAGTACTATCAAGGTTAATTTGAATTAGTGGTAAATTATTACCATCTTCATCAAATTGTAATGGATCTTCAATTTGAAATAATTTAACTTCCCTAAATGAGAGACGATGTTGATCTTTATAATACCATATTTCACCTGAAGATCTATCAGTATCAACTCCAGCCATTTCCTCTACTATATATTTAGTATCTTTAGTATCAGAGTTAATAACAATATTTTCAAAATCTTTCACTTCAACAAAGCCACCAGCTAAAGCTGTTTGGTCAAATGAAAAAGCAAACATTATACAAAATGAAGTCAATAAATTAAAAACAAAAACAATCAATGTTCTTTTTAAGATATTTCTCACAATTTCCTCCTTTTTATCATCCTTTTTTTTCCATTTTAACATAATCCCTCATTTTCGAGTTAGGTATACCAAATACCCATTTGGGTAAAAGTGAATAAAGGATAAAAAAAAGGTTTAGGAGAATAAACTCCTAAACCAATTTAGAAACCATAATTCTAAATATTGCTTATTACATTTCAACAAATTAATTAACAGAGCCACTATTAATCACTACTTCATATATATTATTCAATACTAGCAATTATTTTCCCTATTTTCCTTGAATAGGTCCTGTATTCTTACCCATGTTAGTATCATGATTACAAGATCTTTCTAATTCAGCATTCATATTGTTTTGATCGTACTTCAAGTTGCTTAATGATGTATTTGAAGCCACTCCTACAATTCCTCCAACATATGCATAAGGACGTCCATGATTCCAACAGCCAAACATATTTTTATCCGCATTTGCACAACATTTTGAAGAAAGAGTATTATGATGCGAATTAACATCTCTAATTTCACCTGATGTAGAATAACCTGCTACACCACCTACATATCCATTTGCATTTTCATATTGTGTGAACACAATTGCATGTAAGTTGTTACCACAAATTTCTCCATTTCCACAAATTGTTCCCTTATTTAAACCGCAAATTGCACCCAAATATGCATAATTTAATGCTCCTGCATTAATATCACCCAAGTCTATATCTACTGTACAATTTTTAACACTCACATTATCTATAACACCATTATTTGTACCACATAATAATCCAACTCTTGATTCACCATTTATGTCAGGATTTGCTTGAGTAATCGTAAAATTGTTTATGGTTAGATTTTTAATTGTACCAGAATTAACTTTAAATAATCCAAGATCACCAGTATTCAAATATTCTTGTTTCCAGCCTGATATTTCGCAATAATTACCATCTAAAATTCCCTTAAATTCTTTAAATGGAGATACTTTCGTTTGACTTAAATCCAGAGATGAAGCAGTAATTTTAAATGATTTACCTTCTGTATTTTCGTTCATATATCTTATAAAATCTTCTGCTGATCTTATATAGATGACGTCATCAATACTAGGTATATTATTTTGTGCAATTTCTATTGCTTTCTCCATATCAAAGTTAATAGTAGGATTTACATTATAATCAAAATCACCATTTTCAGATTCTTCTAATACAACCATTCTTTGCTTTTCCAATACTACATTATCAAATGTATAAGTATATGTTTTTGTTTGAGTATCATAAATTAAAATCGCATAACATTTTACTGCTTCATAAAACGATAATCTATAATAATAGCCTTCGCGAAAACCTTTATTTTTTGATGGTACTAATTTAAATGAATATCCTTCTTTATATTGTTTTACATATCCGGCCTTAATAGTTTCAGAAACACTATGTTCATCATTATATTCAGCACTCAATTCAGTAGAATAACTATCTTTTCCACCAAATTCAACAGCCCCCACTCCTACTTTAGCACTACTTTCATATCCAATAGAAACACTTGATCCTAATGATACTGTTTTCTTTCTTGCTGTTGTTAAATCTCTTTCCAAACTTTCTGAAGTTAGACTATCAAATTGAAAATTAATTTCATACTCTTGTGGAGTACATTACCAAATAAGAGATGTGTAAACCGGTGTTCTCTTAACTAAACCTAGATAATAAGAAAAATACACTTTATCTTCAAATCGGGCAACACCATAAAGTTCTGGTTCGTTTTTCTTCTCAACCACATTATAAGCGTCCAAAGCCATACTACCGCCATAATTCTGAATATCAGAATGTGAATTAGTGCCTTGAGAATTTGATGGCTGCCCAAAAGTAATTTCACACCCGCATAAAAATACAAAAGCAAAAATCAAAGCGATAATTACAATAATTCTTTTTTTCATCCATTCCTCCTAATTATTTTTTATTCCCCTAAAGAATTCAATATAATTATAAATATACCTATATATTTATGCAAGGAGAAAAATCGAATTTGTTAAAATTGTTTTATTCAAACAAAAAAAGTGAAATTGGAAATCCAATTTCACAATTCATTTTTTTATACACTCTTCTTCCATAAGCCATGTAAATTACAATAAGCATATGCTTCTACAACTTCATCACCTTCAAGAATAGCAAATTTAGCTTGTGGAGCATCACCAGCCTTTAATTCTTTTCTTTGATTTCCAGATTTAGTAACTAAAGCAATCCATTCAATCAAATGAGCTTCAGTCATAGGATGTAATACTGAACCTACAGTTACAGTTACAACATTTCCATCAACCTCAATTTCAGGAACGTGTTTTTCTCTAGCAGCATCAACACTACCAGCAACCAATTCTTCCATTTCTTCTCCACAGCACTTAACCTTAACTCCAGATGATTTTGCATAAGCAATGATGTTTCCACAGTGTTTACAAATGTAAAAAGTCATAATTTTCCTCCTAATATTTATTTACTTCTTCATTTTATCTTACATAGAATAATAAATCAATCTAATTTTAATTAAATAGATTTATATCAACTGGTGATACACCAGTTGCTTCAATCTCACCAGCCATATATTTACTAAATCCAACAATTGTTGTATTTTGATTACAATAAATACATACATAATTTGTTACATTCTTATTATAAGCTAACAAATCATATGGAGTATTAAGTGCAACAGCTAGTAAGTTTTCTTTCTTTAAATCAGCAACTTCATTCATGAAATTAATTGAAGGTGTCTCATTACTAGTTTTCACATTACTAAATCCAACTACAACTTTATCATAATTCTTAATCATTGCGATTAATTCGTTGTGTTGTGCACTAGTTAATGGATTATTTGTTGTATAATAACTAGCATTAAAGCCTTTAGAATTTAGATAAGTTGCAGCATAGCAAGCAAGAGAATTTGATTCTATTGTTTTTCCGTCAATCTTATCTAAGCTACCATTTGAAGTGACAGAAATAAATAATACTTTATCAGTCTTTTCAATCTTAAAATCACCTTTAATCTTAGTTACTGCTTTTTCACCAATTTGTTTATTAATTGCTTCATCTAATGCTAATTCCGCATCAATATTCTTTTCTTCTTTAATATAATCATCCATAATGCCATATTTAATCTTAGCATAAATAATTCTTTCAACTGCTTCATTGATTCTATCCATTGAAATAGTACCATTATTTACAGCTGCTTTAATTCCAGCTGCAGCCTTGCTTGGAGAATCTAAAGAAGTATATGTTAGAATATCAACACCAGCATTAACAGCCATTACTGCAACTTCTGCATAAGTACCGAATTTTGTAACACCTGCCATTTGCATTCCATCAGTTACAATTAAACCCTTATAACCAAGTTCATCTCTTAAAAGATCAGTTAGTACTTTTTTAGACAAAGTAGCAGGATATTCATTATCAATAGCACTAAACAAAATATGAGTTGTCATAATAGCACCAACACCATTTGCAATTGATGAAATAAATGGTGCAAGTTCAATTTTATATAAATCTTCTTTTTTAGTAGTAATAACTGGTAGGCCAGTATGGGAATCTGTTGCAGTATTACCATGACCTGGGAAATGCTTAACACAACCAATTACTCCACTTTGGGCAAGACCATTAAACATATTATTACCATAGATACTAACATTAATTGGATTATCACTATAACTACGAATACCAATAATTGGATTATTAGGATTATTATTAACATCAAGAACAGGTGCTAAATCCATATTAACACCATAATTATTAAGTTCAAAGCCAATTGCTTTACCCATTTCAAAGCTAAGTTCTGGTGAATTAGCAGCACATACAGCCATATTAGATGGGAAATGAGTTGCCTTAGTTCTAAATCTAGCTACATTTCCACCTTCTTGGTCAGTTGAAATGATAGCAGGCACTCCATTTTCTTGTACCATCTTATTTTGAATATCATTAGACATTTGAAGTATTGTTGAAGGGTTGGTAACATTAGCACCCATATAAATGATATTACCAAAATGGTAATCTTCAATAGCCTTACCTAACGTTTCAGTATAAGTTGTTCCACTAAAACCAACAATAAACATTTGACCTATTTTTTGTTCTAATGTCATCTTATCCATTATTTCTTTTATCTTGTTGCTATCAACTTCAGTCATAGTTTCCTTATCCTCAAATTTAGTAACATTAATATTGAATATACCCATAACTTCTTCATCACTCTTTAGTTTCGCGCTAATATAGCATGAACCTACATTAACACCTAAAACAATACCATCTTTAACTAAAGCAACTCTTTCATCACTTGATGAAAAAATAACTTTACTTAAATCAAGTTCACTTTCTTCAATTTCATCATCCTTGTATTCTTTTAATACACCACTTAATAATATATATTCACCTTGACCAATTGTATTCTTTCCACTTAAATTAATCTTACTCTTCTTATCATTAACATTAATCTTAAATTTAGTAACAACATCAGGATTATTAACTAAATAGATTGTTAAAGTGGCTTCACCTTCTTTTAATCCTGTAATAATAATTTCATTACTATCCTTATCTATATTTACATTAGTTACTTCTTCATTGGAGATAGTGCATTTAACATCATTATCGTTACTATTTTTTACTTCAAATTCAATTTTTGCACTTTCACCAATAAAGATTTGATTCTTTCCAGTAATTACAATATAAGGTGTCTCTTCTGCTTCTTCTTTTACAGTCAAATCAAAATATGACAAATTATCAAAAATTTTAACACTGATTGTAGTACTTCCAGCTTTTAAGCCCGTAACTACACCACTACTATTAACACTTGCAACTTCATCATCACTACTAGACCAAACAATATCACTACTTTTCACAAGATCTTTAAATTCACTAGGAATAGTAAGTTCAATTAAAGCTGTTTCACCAACTTCAATTGCATTCTTACCAGATAATGATAAATTCATTGTAGGACCTAAGCAATAAAAATCAATTATCACTTCTTTTCCTTTATAGGTAAGAATTAATTTACAACTACCTACATTATTACCTTTAATAATAAATGATTCATTAGCTTGTCTGATTGATGCAATATTTTCATCATCAACACTCCAACTAATCTCTTTATCATCAATAGTTGATTGCAATACTAATTCTTCGTTAATCATTACATGATTATCTGATATTATCTTTATTTCATTCTCTGTACAAGCAGCAAGGGTTATAAACAAAAATAGAAACAATCCAAATATAATCATCTTCTTTAGTGTTTTCTTAACCATAAAAGCCACCTCTTATTTATTTACTATCTAACATTATACAATATTATCCCTAATATTAAAATAAAAAAATAAAATGATAAAAAAATAATAAAAATAAGCATCATTAAATATCGCGCTGAAAACATTTACATTTGAAATTTAATAAATATTCATTTACATTGAAATCTAAAAAATATATAATCAATGTAACAACTATGAAAAGAAATAGTAATATAATCTCTTATGAATAAGCGAGCTACAATTGGTGAAAGGTAGTACTTAAGATTTATATGAACGCGTCTTGGAGTTGATATATCAAAACAATGATGAATAATTATTATTTATCATACATAGATATGTCCGGCATCTTCCGTTATAGAGATAGAGTCTAAATAAAGGTTATGCTTATCTTTATTTGTACTTAATAAGATTAATACTGTGAAGTATTAATGAACTAAGGTGGTACCACGATAATAAATATTATATAAATATATTATATTAATAATTATCGTCCTTAGGCGAATTGTGTCGCCTTGGGACTTTTTTTGTACTTAAATAAATTTTTAATAAATACAAAATCCTAAGGAGATAAATAAAAAAAGCAAATATTTTATTATGGAGGTTTTATTATGAAAAAAATTATTGCTTTATTTGTTTTTATGTTTTTATCTTTATTTGTATTTACTGGTTGTGATGTTTTTAGTGGAGATGGACAATTCTGGAAATCTTTCACAGAATACGATGTAACAAAGGTTGATGTTAGTAATGTTAATTTTGTTAACCAAGGAAAATTAACTGTTGCAATGTCTACAGACTTTGCACCATTTGAATTTGTTGATACGACAAAGAAAGGTCAAAATAAATATGTAGGTAGTGATGTTGCACTTGCAAAAGAAATTGCAAAGGCATTTGGTGTTGAACTTGAAATTAAAGCTATGGGCTTTGATGAAACTTTAGTTGCTTTAGACAATGGTATTGCCGATGTTGCAATTTCTGGATTCAGCTATACAGTTGCAAGAGCTGCTTCTTATTTATATACAGATTGCTATTATGATGAAGGCGATGGCGGTCAAGTTATTGTTATTAAAAAAGCTGATGAAAATAAATTCACTTCAATTGCTTCAATGAATGTTGCTGGAGTTAAAATTGCAGCACAAAATGGTGCTTTGCAACAAGATTTAGTAACTAAATTCACTCCTAATGCAACTCTTGTAAAAATTGATGATTTAAATTCTGCTTATGACACATTAAAAGCTGGTAGCGTTGATGGTGTAGCAGTAGCACAAACAGTTGCTGAAGCATTAGTTGCTTCTGATAGTGTTAATTATGCAATCATGGCTGAACCATTTGATTTTAAAGATACCGGATCATTCTGTCTTGTAAAGCAAGGTAACACTATACTAGCTGAAGCTATTAACAAAGTTATTCAAGAATTAAGTTCAAAGAAAGCTTATGAAAAATGGATAGATGAAGGAACAAATCTATTCACTGGTTTAGGTGATAAAGCTCAAGAAATCGTTCCTGAAGATGATTAATAACTAAATTTTTATTAGAATAATTCTTATATTGAATAATACATAATAAATCCCTATAAGATTTATAGGGATTTATTTATTAAAATCTAAAAAATATTAAATTAAAAGGTGATGCTATGAAATCATTCCTAGATAAATTGAAAGCCACTAAATTGTATGTTTTTATTACATCTAAATCATTTAGAACTTTCTCTTTTATTCTTGTAATAGGCTTAACTATATTCTTACTTATCAATAATTATGGTAATAAAGAAATAAATGCAGCAACTGAAGCTGACACATTTACAGTTGAAATTATAAATGTAAATGAAAATGCTGGACTTGCTACCATTGCCTACAAAGATGGAGAAAATTATATTGATACAGGAAAAACTAAATTAGAAGTAAAAAGTGGAACAAAAATAAAATTTTATTATAAAGATGGATTAAATGAAGGATATAACATTCTATTCTGGGCAAATTATGAATCAAATGTCTTTGCTCCTGTAAAAGATCCAGGTGATAATGAATCATATTATGTATCAACTTCTTTTGTTAAAACGATTAAATCCGATATAACACTAGTAGTAGTTAGTATTAAAGAAACAGAAAAAATAGTATATTTCTATAATTCAAGTGTTAAAGAACATCGTTCAATGATTGGTGTTGATGTAGTCGACTTTGGAAAAGATGCTACATTTAAATTCAATACTCCTAAAAATAGAGGCTTTGACTTTATTGGTTGGAGCGAAGATTTAACTACTATCACTTCAAACATGGAAATATATCCATTATATAAATCAAGTGTATGGACAGTCTTTAGAGATTATTATCCAATGTTCTTTAGAGGTTTAGCTGTAACATTACTTCTATCTGTTATTTCTGTATTTTGTGCCTTATTCTTAGGTATAATTTTATGTTTAATGAGATTATCAAAAAGTTATATCTTAAAATTTGTTGCAGCTGCTTATGTTGAAGTGATAAGAGGAGTACCACTACTTCTTCAATTATTAGTTATTTATATCATTTTAGGACCTAGTAAAATTCACATAGGCTCCTTCTTCACCACTGAAGTAATTTCATGTTTGTTAGCATTATTCATTAATTCAGGTGCTTATTCATCAGAAATCTTCAGAAGTGGTATTCAAGCTGTAGATAAAGGACAAATGGAAGCAGGACGTGCCTTAGGTTTATCTAACTGGCAAGTAATGATTAAAGTTGTTATTCCTCAAGGAATAAAGAACTCTCTTCCTTCAATTGGAAATGAATTAGTATCAATCATAAAAGAAACTTCACTAGCTGTATCAGTAGATGCTTCAATTGGTGAACTTATGAGTGTAAGAAAGCAAATCACTGCTGCAACTTACATCAATTTACCACCATACATCGTAATTGCTATCATCTACTTCTGCGTTACATTCTCTCTATCTAAATTGATAGGACATCTAGAAAAGAGGTTACAGACACATGAACACTAATTATAATGATGAATATATAATTAAAGTAACAAATCTATATAAAAACTATGGTCAAAACGAAGTTTTAAAAGGTATAGATTTAACAGTTAAAAAAGGTGAAGTAATATCAATAATTGGTTCAAGTGGTTCTGGAAAATCAACATTCATAAGATGCCTTAATTTATTAGGTGAACCAACTGCAGGAAAAATAGAATTTGAAGGTAATATTATTTATGAATCTAATACCCATCATTTAAAAAAGGAATTAGAGGAATTTAAGAAAAATAATTCAGACTATAAAACACAAGAAAAATATAAACAATTAAGAAAAGAATTAAAAGAATCTAGAATTCATGATTTCAAGCAATCTAGACAAATTGATAAAACAATCAATGTCCATAGACAAAAAATAGGCATGGTTTTCCAACATTTCAATGTATTTAATAATTTAACTGTAATTGACAATATAACTTTAGCACCAATGAAAACTAAAGGTATATCAAAAGAGGAAGCAGAAAAACAAGCACTAGAATTATTAGAAAAAGTTGGATTACTTGATAAGGCAAAAGAATATTCACTAAAATTATCTGGTGGACAAAAGCAAAGACTTGCTATTGTAAGAGCACTTGCAATGAATCCTGATTGCATGTTATTTGATGAACCTACTAGTGCTTTAGATCCTGAAATGGTAAAAGAAGTTCTTGAAGTTATCAAGAGACTTACGCAAACTGGAATGACAATCATCATAGTGACTCATGAAATGGGATTTGCAAAAGAAATATCAGATCGTGTTATCTTTATGGACCAAGGCATTATCTGTGAAGAAGGTACACCAGAAGAAATATTCAATAATCCAAAGAATGCTAGAACAAAAGAATTCTTATCAAAGGTATTATAATATGATTAATAAAGATTTTTATAAGATTAAAGATAAATATAATGATTTAGATAAATCAAAAGCAATCAATGATTTAAGTAATTTCATTAAATGCAAAACTATATCTTATATAGATCAAACAAAGATGGATTTTAGTGAATTTACTAAAATCCATTCTTACATTATAGATAATTATCCATATATTAATAAATATGGTAAATACAATATAATAAACAAAGGATCTATATATTATGAAATAGAAGGAAAAGATCTAAATAAACCCGCTATTATCTTAATGGGACATTTAGATGTTGTACCTCCAATTGAAGAAGATAAATGGGATTATGAGCCTTTTTCAGGAGAAATAACTGAAAAATACATTTATGGACGTGGAAGTCTAGATATGAAAAACATTGATTGTACAATACTTAATTCTATTGAATATTCCTTATCTCATTTTGGTAAACCTGATAAAACAATCTATATTTGTTTTGGTCATGATGAAGAAACACTAGGTAAAAAAGGTCAATGGGAAATAAAGAATAAACTAAGAGAAAAGAATGTAAACATTGGAATGGTTATTGATGAAGGTGGAACTTATTCAAAAGGGACAAAATACAATATCTCAAAAGATATTCTTGAAATACAAGTAGGAGAAAAAGGATATCTTGATATAAAAATCGAAGGGACAAGCGAAGGTGGTCACTCATCAAATCCAGGAAAATCAACAGCATTAACAAATGTATGTAATGCTATAACAAAAATAACATCTAATCCATTCGAATCCAATCTTGATGATACGTTAATAAAAACAATCAATAATATAAAGCCTTATATCATTGATGAAGAATTCAAACAATTATGTGATGATGTAGAAAGCAATCATGATAAAATTGCATCCTATTTAGATAAAAAACTAAATCTAGGACCTTATGTGAAAACAACAATAGCACCAACAATGATTAGTTCAGATTCAAAAGGTGCTAATGTCTTACCAAAAGAAGTCAGTGCAATAATCAATTTAAGATTATCAAGTTTCAATAAAGCAAAAGATGTAAAAGAAAAAATAAAAGATTTATTAAAAGATATTGATGTAAAAGTAACATTCTTAAATGAAATTGATGCATCACAAATATCTTCAATAGATTCAAATGAATATAAATTATTAACATCATTAATAAAAGAACATTTTAATATTGATTGTATTGTTCCTTCTATATCAATCGGTGGAACTGATTGTTGCTTCTACACTGAACTAACTCCAAATTGCTATAGATTTTCTCCTATCATAAATGATGAAGAATTAGCAAAAACAATTCATGGAGTAAATGAACATGTAACAATTGATTCATATATCAATGGTATTAAATTTTATATTGATTTAATTAATAAATATTGTTTTTGAATAGGGTAGAGGAAAGAAAATATTTCTTTGCCCCTCCCGTTGCACCGTACGTACGGGTCTCGTATACGGCGCTACATTTATATTTATCACAAACTACCAAGATAGTAGGAAAGAGGATTGACTAGTCCCGGTCTATTCC
>JAFSVH010000002.1 GCA_017450215.1 Bacilli bacterium
ATATATGGATGAAGAAGAAGCTATTGAGCATACTATAAAATGGCTTAATCAAGAACATATAGATAAGGAGGATTAATATGATTAATTTTGAGCCAGAAGTATATACTTATATTAAGAAAAATGTAACAACACAAGATGATGCTGTTCCTTGTGTTTATGCATTAGTTCAAGAAACAGAAGATAGCAATGATATTCCTATTCTTTTTAATCTAATGCCTGATGCTAAAATGGGTGAAGCAGGAGAATGGGTATTAGAATCTCCTTGTAGTTTAGTTATTTATGGTAAAGCTCCAACTAGGGAAGAATTTCTTAAAAATGCTAAAGAAGATGATGAATGGGAAGATTGGTATGATAGTACCCCAGAAGAATATTATGATGATATCATTGCCCCTATGGTATTAGAAGGTATTTGGTATGATATTGATGTACCACAGACAGGGCCTTTTCTACCAGATGAAGTTGCTGGACTTAAGTTTGTAACAGAGCATGAAATGCTTTTATGGCTAATTAAGCATTATACGGGTCGGTACCCACAAGATGTAGTAGATGATGTATCTTAATAACCACTATATATTGCGGTTTAACACCAAATAAAAGTCTGATTTTATTTAAAAGTGTTTTTCATGGGGGCTAATTATGGATGATGCAATTTCAATTCTTCGTAATTATGAAAAATATCTTTGGCAATTAATTTTAAATAGTGATAGTATAACGGCAAGTCATATTATTTATGCTATTGGTTCAGTAGATAATTATATTACTAATCATATTAAATCAGAAGAAGATAGAGCTTTAGCAGAAAAATATAAGGGGTTTCACCAATATGAAGATAAAGGAATTTGATTTCGGTTTTGAAAATTGTGAGGTTATAAAATTTAATGGAGAAGATGCTAATTCATTTTATTTAGGGCGTATTTGTTCAACAATTCACCAATTTAGAAAAGATTGGGCTACTGAAAGGAAAACAACAGAAGATGTTGCAATTGTTTTAGAACCAACTGCTAATACAAAAGAACATCAAAGTAGTTTTGGTATTAATTATGGTGACAAACGAGATATGCCTTTTAATCGCATTACATTTTATGATGATATTACTTCTATTGGTATAACTTTTCTTAACGATGATGGAACTGAAACTCAGGAAGAATATTATCCAATTTATGAAGATGCAGATTATAATGGGGAAGAAAATAAATGTCAACTTTCTTATGTAACTAATAAAGGTTATCTTATTCTTTTAATAAATAAAGATATAGCAGAAAATAGGGATAAAATTTTAAAAAGCCTTGAAGAAGATTATTATTGGCTATTTAATGATGAAAATGAATAAGAAAATTAAAAAATAAAGGAGTTATAAAAAATGTTTCTATTTGTAATTGGTATTATTGTAGTGCTTGTTAGTATTTTTGGTGGAATTTCTGCCCGTTCAGTACTAAAACGAGAAAATGAAACTCAATATATGACTACAACTAATATTGTTAGTGCTGTAGTTGCTATCGTTGGTGTTGTACTTATTCTCTTGTCTTGTGCTAAGTCTATTCCAGCAGGACATACAGGTGTTGTAACTACATTTGGTCAAGTACAGAATTATACTCTTGATAGTGGTTTAAATTTCCAGCCTCCTTGGAATCGTATTATTAAGATGGACAATCGTGTTCAAAAGCAAACTGTTAATCTTATGAGTTTTTCTTCTGACATTCAGGAAGTTAGTATTGCTTATACAGTAAACTATCAGATTAGTAAAGCAGATGCAATGACAATTTATAGTTCAATTGGTACTGATTACTATAATGTTATTATTGCTCCCAATATTGCTGAAAGTGTTAAAGTAGTTACTGCACGTTATACTGCTGAACAACTTGTAGGTAAGCGTGATACTTTAGCAACGGAAATTGAAGATATTCTTTCTGACCGTCTAGCTGAATATAATATCCTTCTAGTTAACACTTCTATTGAAGATATGGACTTTACTGATGCTTTTACTAATGCTGTTGAAGAAAAGCAAGTTGCACAGCAAAAGAAGCTAAAGGCACAGACAGAACAGGAACAGCTAACTATGGAAAAGCAAGCTCAGGCAGAACGTGATGTTATTGCTGCTCAGGCTGCACTTGAGGTTTCTAAGATTGAAGCAGAAGCAGTAGAATATGCTGGTCAAAAAGAAGCTGCTGCAAATAAGGCTATTTCTGAAAGTATTACTCCTACTCTTATTGAATATTATAAGATTCAGCAATGGAATGGTGCTCTACCTACTATTACAGGTAATGATTCCAT
>JAFSVH010000128.1 GCA_017450215.1 Bacilli bacterium
GATGGCAAACAAAGGCTAAATACTCTTAAGGAATTTTATGAAAATAGATTTCCTTATAAGGGTAAGTATTTTACGGAATTAAGTAACAAGGATAGATATACTTTCCAAGAACATATGATTTCCGTAGCAGAAGTTAAAAATGCTTCTAAAAAAGATATCCTTATTGCCTTCCTAAAGCTTAATCGTGGTGGTCGTGTAATGGATAAGAAGCAGATTGAAAAAGTAGAAAAAATGCTAAAGGATATTAAAAATGGAAACAATTCATGATAATCCAGTAATTATTGATTGCCATTATTGTGAATGGGGTGCTTGTAAATCTCCTATTGATTCTTGTGATTGCTATTGTGAAGATGAAGGTTACTTTTCTCATACAGTAGTTAATAGTAAAGAAGAAGCTGAGAAATGCTTATGGTTCAGATTTAATAATAATTTTCCAAAATATTAAAGATTAATATAAGGGGTAATTATGGTTAATATTTTCTATCCTTTAATCGTTATTTCGATGGCTTCTAGCGTTTTAAGTATTTTGGTACAAATAAATTATGTAGTTGAAGAACGTAAAACTTTAATTCCTAAAACAATTTTATATATCAATATCTTTGCTTCTCTGATTTGTGGAATACTAGGAACTTGCATGGCAGGACATTTAGCAAAACAAACAGATATTAAAGCTGGACGGATTAAAAATAATGAAGATACTTATTATGAGGCTAGAGTAGAAGATTATTACCTTACAAAAAATAGTTCTGATATCCCTTATGCTTGGTATCAAACTGATAAAGGCTTGTTCCTATTTCGTTATGCAGAGCCAACAAAAAATACTAAGGTAATTGTTCTTAAAGTTTATAATAATAATACACCTAATGATACAAACGACGATACAGTAATGGAACTAAATTTTTATGAATATTATTATGAGGTAAAATAATATGATTGATACTAAGAAAATGCATGATATCCAAATTGTTGCTCATGATATGACTTCTTTTAGAAATACTATGAAAGACAATTTAACTACCATGTTCAATATTAAGCCTTATCTCGATTTAAGTGGTACTTGTGGTGGATTGGGAACTCTTCATAGCGATATTTCTTTAAAGCATATCTTTAATATTGCTTTAGCTAAATTTAATAATAATTGCTTAGAATATGAAAGGGCGTATAAGCGTGGACAAGAGTTCCTTGATACTCTAAGTGAAGAACAACTTTGGGAAATTCCTAGCGAGGAACATATTATTAATACTCATATTAATAAACTTATTCAGCAACTTAATTCTGAAATCTTGTATCGACATTAAGGAGAATATGCCTTATGAAATTTGAAGAAAAATTCAAAAATCAAAATTATAAAGACCCTAATTGGATTAGTGATTGTCTTATCTATAGTCAATTAGGTGGAGGAAATTGTTGTAAATGTGGTCAACATACAAATTTTATTGAATATAATTATGAAACATATGTCTGTAGTGAAGAATGCCTAAAAGCTCTTGATGATGAAATTGATAAAATTTGTAATTGTAAAATGATTACATTTTATACTTGCGAATCAGCACTAAGAGCTAACGCTTTTGAATATGATGTGCCACATCTTATTACATTTTACAATGATGCACTTCAACAGATTGAAGATAATAGTGTTAAAGAAGTAGATACTACTCAAATTGCCCTTCTTAATCATGCTTGGAGTAAGCATTTTAGAATTGGTGCGAGAGTATTTATCCATGATGAATTTGGCTGTTATGAGATAAAAGAAAATTGCTCTCGAACTAATAGAGAGCTAAAAGAAAGTCATAATATTCTTAAAATGTTCCAATCAGGAGAATTTGATATTCTTTCATAATAATTTCCATAAAATTACTTGACAAACATTATCTCCTTATGCTATACTATTAGCAGTTAGGAGATAATGTTTTATATTAAGGAGAACATTATGAATATTTTTGATGCTGTTATTAAACCAACTTATAGTAATTTAAAGAAAATTTATGAAATTTATTTTGAGCCAAATGGCGATAATAAGCCATATAATAATCGTTACACCGTTGTAATGTTTTGGAAAGACCCTATTAATAATGGTCTTAACAAACGTTCTGGTTGTTTTGAAGAATACTTTGAAGCTTCTATCTTTATTGATATGTTAAAAGAAACTGCTAAAAAATTTGGATATCCATTTGCCATTGCATTAAATGGGCGTATTGAAATTGATGGCGGTTTTAGATATGAAGAAGATGAAGATATGGAGGACAATGAAAATGCTAAATACTAAAGAACGATATGAAATTTTCTTTCGTGAAATTTGTGATTGTTATACTGATGCAGAAATGATGGGTGATAAAGAAATGATGACCCGTCTTTCTCGTGCGCGTATTTTATTTAAGTATAATAATATGGAAAATATTGATAATATGACTTTTGAAGAAATTCATAACGCCGTTGTCGAACAAGATACGCAGACAATTCTTGCTGATTTTAAAGCCCATTTTAGAAATAAGGAGAATTAATTATGATTATTGAGTATCATTCAATTGAAGTAATTTGTAATAATTGTCTTTCTACAGATGAAATTGATGTTTCTGATATGAACTTTGATATTGCAAATAATGATGATATTTTAAAAGTTATTCGCCCTTTAGGATGGATGCCTATTGGCGGGAATATTTCTAATCTACTTTGTCCAACTTGTGCAAAAAATACACAAGCTATTCCACAACCTGAAATTGGAACTAAGGTATATAGCTTGATTGATGACAGGCAAAGAAATTTAAAGACACTTAAACATTATATTGTTGAAGATATTACTCATACTCAAAGAGAAAATGATAAATATTATAAGGCTATTTATGTAAAAACAGAAAACGGTGGGATTTCTGTGCTTTTTGCAGGAGAATACGCATTATTTCCTAATAATAAAAATGAGGTATAATAATTATGGATAATCAAAATAAGACACTATATGCTATTGTAATTGGTGTATATTCAGATTGGGAACTTATTGGATATACTAGTAGTCTAAAGGAAGCTGTAGACT
Organism: Bacilli bacterium; assembly: GCA_017450215.1. Classification (GTDB taxonomy): domain Bacteria; phylum Bacillota_I; class Bacilli_A; order ML615J-28; family CAG-698; genus RGIG3506. The sequence continues at coordinate 3,029 of JAFSVH010000128.1, forward strand.
GTTGTGCTAGTATTAATTATAAGTTAAATGATGATGGTTCTGTTAAAAAATTAGATAGTTATGATTCAGCTTATTATATCGCTATGCCTAATTTAGATGGGTCAAATAGTGCCAATATGCCAGCTTTCTTATATACTTATACTGTATGTTTTAAGAAAGAGGCAAATGGTGATTATATTCCTTGGAATTGGGAAGACAGCAAAATTTGTAGCGTTGATTCTTCTTTACCAAATGATACACTAAATACTGAATTTGATTGGAATAGTACTTCTAATTTTGATTTCGTCTATGTTAAATTCTCTAGGGCCTCTTTTGTTGATAAGGAACGTGCTATTAAAATTGCTACTGATGAACTTTATCAAGAGCTTTATAGAAAGTCTATTGAAGAATCATAAAATTTCATAAAATTACTTGACAAACAATATTCCCTTGTGTTATTATATCAATGTAGCGCAAGGGGATATTTTACATGAGGTAACTATTATGAAATTTCAAAATGTAGTTATTGGTACTCCATTATATGAGCTAAAAGAATTGATTGCTATAAATGATTTAGATTGGGATAAAAATGAAAAGCCTGTAACTTACTTCACGGAAGAACGTTTCCTTCCTAAAATCATGAAAGAAATTGGTCTAGTATCAGCTACTAGTGAAGTCCGTAGAAATAAACCAGAACTGATGATTACTCTTGATAAACCAGATTGCTTTTGGTTAAAATGGGGTAAGAAAAAGGTTTGGTTTATAGTTGGAGAATAAAAGGAGAATAAAGATGGAAAAAGTTTTTGTTATTGTATGTGGTGAATATTCTGATTGGGATATTCAAGGTTATTTTACCGAGGATAAATTAGAAGATGCTATTAAATGGTGCAATAGAGAAAATACTTTTATTGACGATAAAGGTGTTCCATACACAACTGGTTATTATTATATTATGGCTATTAATGAAATGTCTTTTAATGGCGAGGAACAAAAAACTAACCCTCTAACTTATATTTATGAATTTGAATTAATTAAACAAAATACTTGTAATGATTATATTATTGAAAACTTCCGTCCTATTATTGAAGAAACAAAAGAAACCAGAATGACGAAAAGTACTGTTAATATTATGGGTAAAACTGCTTATGTAAACATTGTCAAATATGAGCCAATTTCTTATCAAAAACTAACTAAAATTGTCTATGATAAGTTATATCAAAAATTATATGAAATTGAAGTAGAAGGAACTAATGAAGAAGAACAAAATGAGGTAAAATAATATGTATACAAGACCTATTGCTCATATTATTAATAATGAATGGTATGGTGGGGAAGATAATGCCCGTTACTGGTTTGACAATAATTATACTCTTTGGCTAGAGCATGTTACCTATAATAATTCTGATTATTATAATATTACTTATGAAGATAATGATGGCGATTGCATTTTTTATGAGACTTTCCTAACAAATGGAATGACGCATAAGGAAGCTCGTATTAAGGCTATTGAA
>JAFSVH010000014.1 GCA_017450215.1 Bacilli bacterium
AGGCTCAAGGATTTTGCTACACCTCTTCCTTCACCCATAGGATTACTCCTAACAGCTTGAGGTTCGCTACACTTGGCGGTAAATACCCGTGACTGGACTTTCACCAGTAAGATTAGTGCCATGCCCGGCACACATTAAAAAAATGAATGTATATTCCCATACATTCATTTTTGATTATTTATAAAATTTATTGTTCGGCTTCTGGTTTTTTCTTTATTATTGGTTTCTTTGTGATAATCTCCTCAATGATTACATTATTAACCAATAAATCAGCATATGTAATTGTTATAGGTTCTGTATAAAATTTATTAATTACACTTTCAGCTTCTAAGAAACTATCATATGCTTCAACAAAACTTATCTCTTTTCTAAACACTTTTTTCTTTCCTTTTACAACATGAAGGATATCACCTTTTTTAAATTTCGATTTAATTTGATCTCTAATTTCCCCCATAGTCAATATCATTTCTGTTGCTTCAACTTGTTTTAATCTCATTAATCTATATAACCCTCTGTACTATAATTATTATAGCCTTTCTTTATTTTTAAAATGATTGTGCCATCAGACATAACCGTCTTTTCAATGATTTGAAATTTTTCAGTGAGAGCCATTTTAGACAAATACAATTCTAAATCTTTTACGGGATCAGAATCATTAGTATAATCAAATATTAAAGTTTGCTCGATACATGCAGATAAAATTCTTTTCATTTAGTACCCCCTTATATTTACATTATAATCGAAAATTAAAGAAATGTAAACTCAAAAATAAAAGAATTTTGAATATTACCTTTATTGTTTTTCTTTATCGCTTAAATAATTTTTCATTTCTTCTAGTGAATATTTACATCCACAATATTCTTGACGATATAAACCATATTCTTTTGAATAAGCTATAGATTTTTTATACCCTTCCTTCTTCTTGAAATTGGAATATAAGAATTTAATGTTGTATTTTTCCATTAGTTCTATTCCAATCTCATTAATCCAATTAGAATTCTTGTATGGACTAATTGATAGGGTTGTGGAAAAGTAATCGAAATTATTATCTTTTGCGTACTTGCATGTTTTTTCTAATCTCAGCTTATAACATTCATAGCATCTCTTTCCACCTTCTTTTAGCTTATCATAATTATCTACATCCTTTATCGCATTATAAAATTCTTGATCATTATAATCACATTTCTCAATTAATTTAACTTGAGGAATCAACTTAAATTGATCATAACGTTTCTCATATTCACTTTCAGGGTAAATATTAGGATTATAATAATATATTGTGATATCAAAAAAGTTAGTAAGTTCAGCTAAAACTGCAGTAGAACATGGTCCACAGCAAGCATGAAGTAAAAGAGTCGGTTTCTTTTCTTCTTTATTTATTATTTCTAATTCATCTAAATATTTTAAATAATAATTAACATTTTCCATTTTAAATAGGTTTGCTATTCCTTGTTACAGTCTTAAGGTAATTTTCTCTCATTAGTTCAAAACACTTATTACTATTTGTAGTAAAGCTTGAATATGTAAACATAGTGAAGCCTAAGATATTTTTATATAATTGATTATATTTTAATTCATCACTAATAATTAAAGGATTTGACCATATTCCTTCATCACGGCAACGATATAAAGCCATACCTATATATAATTTAGTATTAGTTTCTTTGGCTCTTTCACTCCACCATTTGACGATATCAGCGTATTTTACGATATCAATTCTTGAACCATCTTCATTTTCTTTGAAGTTATCAAATGCCCAGTAGCATTGTGGAGTAACATAATCAATCCAACCCTCTTGCATCCATTTATAGATATCAGAATAAAGAGGTGCTTCATAACCTTGAAGAGCTGATGTGATATTATTACTTCCTTTTTCCCATCCACCAACTTTACCTTCTTTTTTAAACCATTTAGAATTAGTTCTAAAAATAGCAAATGGACTAATACCAAAATCATAATGCTTTGGTAATGTAGCAAGTGCATCATGAATCTTCTTAATCATCATGTCAACATTGTATCTTCTAAAATCTTCTAAGTCTAAATCAGGTCTTATTGCTTGATGCTTCTCTTCTTCTTTATCATCAATTATAGGATCATATGGATAAAAATAATCATCAATATGAAAGGCAGTAACATCATAATTATTAGCAATTTCTAATACTGTATCTTTAATGAAATCTTGAACTTCAACACTAGCAGGATCTAAAATCAAATGATGTAATTTAGTTTCTAATACTAAATCGGGTCTCTTCTTAGCAAAATTCTCATCATCTAATGAAGCAATGTATGCATCCTTTCCACCAATCAAACTAACGTCAGTGTTAGTTACACGATATGGATTCATCCATGCATGGATATCAATTTTAGCTTTTTTAGCTTCATCGATAAAGCTTTGCAAGAAATCATATCCTGGATCAAGTCCTTCTTCTTTTTTAGTATTTAAAAAGCGACTCCATGGATTTAATTTTGATTTATATAAGGCATCATTTGTAGGTCTAACTTGTAATACAATTGTATTCAAATGATATTTCTTACATGTTTTAATTACATCTTTAATATTATTTAAAGCTTCCTTAACACCATTCTTTGTATTATCAGTTGGTTTAAGGTCAATATTAGCAACAGTTGAAAACCAAACGCCTCGATGTTCTCTCTTTTTATTTATATAATTTAGTGGGACTTTGACTTCTTTTTTGCTATTATAAAATGTAAGCGCATCTTCTCTTCCATATTGTTTTAATATTTTGTATTCTCTCATTGTTTTCCCTTTCTATATTTCTTCTAATACTTCTTCTAAATTTGCATATAGATAATTAGCAAATCTGCTTCTAAAACTGATGACCTTAATATTTTTTCTAGTTGGGTGAACTCTATTAGAAAGAATTGTATAACCAAATCCATTTTCACGATCTATTACAATATTTGTTCCTGTAAATCCTGTGTGAGAAATAGTTGATTTAGAAGCCAAATCACCAGCACAAGTGTTATTACATTTCACAATCCAACCTAAGCCCCTCATTTCACCTTCAATTCCAACTCCATCAACTTCTTTAACTTGTGGAGTGCTAAATAAATCAAGAGTTCTTTTACTTAAAAACTTCTTTCCTCTAAACATTCCATCATTTAAAAATATTTCAATAAAATTACTTAAATCCGAAACAGTTGAAAATAGTCCAGCATGACCTGCAACGCCACCCATATTGTGACTCATTTCATCATGCACATATCCACGATCAAAAAATCCACCTCTATCTTCAGTTGTAGCACATCTTTTAGCATCCTTTGGATTGTATCCAGTATCAATCATATCAAGTGGTTTAAAGATGTTTAGATAAGCAAATTCATCTAATCCCATTCCGCTTATCGCTTCAACTATAAGCCCTAAAAGAACAAAATTGATATCAGAATAACGAATTAATGAATGTCTCTTATAATCATAATCAATATTCATAATTCCTTTAATAATTTGTTCTCTATTCATTGTGTGAGCTCCAGGTAACCCTGGTCTAATACCAGATGTATGTGTTAACAAATCCCAAATAGTTACATCAGTTAATTTAAAGTCTGGTAAAAATTTACACACTTGATCACTTAATCTAAAACATCCACGTTCAAGTAGTAACATAATTGATGTAGTAGTTGCAACTACTTTAGAGCAAGATGCCATATCATACATTGTATTGATGTCATTTTTTTCTTCTTCTGGATATTTTGCTTTAAGTCCAAAAGTTTTCATATAACAAGATCCATCTTTTTTCACAATAGCAAAATTACATCCAGGAAAAACATCTTCCTTACATGCATTTTCTAACATCATATCTAATGATTTTAAATATTTCTTTTCCATTCTTTTCACCTCAATGTTTATAAATATTTATATTTAAAATTTATGAACTAAATGTCCATATCTATCAAAGAAGTTCTTATAACACATCTTATCAATTTCTTCATTATTATAACCCATTTCTTCTAGCATATCGATAATTCGATATGAAAATGTAGCATCACTAACATCAATTAAATTTGAATTAGGGAATTCACTTAAATAATCCATAAAATCAAAACCAAAGCAAATATTATCAACACCCATAATGTCAATTGCATGCTTTACATGCTTTTTAAACATATCAAATGTTCTATTTTCTTCATTTTCAGAAATGAATGAATTAGCAAGAGTAATACCAAATAATCCATCAACTTCCTTTAGTGCTTTAAGTTGAGCATCAGTTAAATTTCTTGGATGCAAGCAGAATGCTTTACATAAACCATGTGAATAAATAATATTCTTTTTTACCACTTTTAAAGCATCATAGAAACTTTTTTCGTTTGTATGAGCAAGGTCAATAATCATTCCTTTTTCTTCCATATGCTTAAGCAGTTTAATGCCATCCTCAGTAAATCCTCTTTCTGGATTACTCTTAGCACCTGTTGCCCATTTATTTTCTTCATTCCAAGTAACCATAGCGTGTCTAAATCCCATATCATAAAGTGTATCAAGTTCACTTATTTCATGAACATTACGTAAGCCTTCTAAGCCTAATATTACTGGAAAATTAGGAAGTAACTTTTCTTTTTCTTTTAATTCTTCTAAAGCTATTTTACATGCTTCAATTAAATTAAAATCAAATTCAGAATACATTGTCCAAAGTGCACCACCAATTGATGAATTTCTTAGTTGATTAACATGATAATCTTTAAATCTATTCTTTACACCTTGGGCTTTTCTAGTCCATAAATCATATAATACATCACAATGACAATCAAAAACTTTATGTTTACGTATATCATTTAAAGTACTAAATGATTTACTTAAATCATTGTATGATTCTCTATTTACTGCAACCTTAACCTCATCATCACGAACAAAGATTGTAGCTGATCTAATTGCACCATTGTAATTACTACTCATTGCATAGCAATAAGCACCTGTACAATAAGTAACTAAATAATCACCATCTTTTGCTTCTTGTAAATAAATATCACTTCTTACTACATCTCCGCTTTCACAACAAGGACCAACAACATCAACTAAAACTTTATTGCCATTCATATTACTAGCATTATCAACATGATATTTAGCTCCATATAAAGCAGGACGAATGTTATCTGTCATTCCACCATCAGCAAATACATAAGTTTTGCCACCATATGATTTCTTAGTTCCACCACATCTATATATTGTAAAGCTTGAGTCACCAACGATACTCCTGCCTGGTTCAATCAAAATATTTTTAATATGAAGACCTTTATCATTATATTCTTTAACTCTTGAGACAATATTTGTTACCATTTCTTTGATATCAATCATCTTATCATCATCTAAATATTTGATACCAAAACCACCACCTAAATTTAATGTATTAATTGTAATACCATTTCTCTTTTCGATTTCCCCAATGAAATCAAGCATAACCTTACTTGCTTCACTAAAACTACTTGCTTCACTAATTGATGAACCAATATGTGAATGATATCCATCAAAATGGATGAGACTATTTTTTTTACAAATATCAATAAATTTCTTATGCAAATCAAAATCATAAATTGATTCACCAAATTTACTATTCAATTTAGCAGTTTGCATATATTCATGAGTATGTGCTTCAACTCCAGAATTAATACGAAGTAATACATGAATATCTTTATTCAATTTTCTAGTTATTAAGTCGATATTCTTTAATTCTTCTAAACTATCTGCAACTAAATAACCCACACCTTTATTAATAGCAAATTCAAGTTCTTCCTCTTTTTTATAATTACCATGAAGTACAACTTTACTAAAATCAAAGTGAGCATGTTCAATCATCATTAAATCACCCATGCTTACACTATCTATCATCATATTATATTCATTTAATATATCTAATAAATAAGGTGCAAAGAATGCCTTTGATGCATAAACTACACGACAAGATACATCATTATCTTTGAAATGCTCTTTATATAAATCAAGCTTTGCTCTAAGATGATTTTCATCAAATACATAAAGTGGAGTATTATATTCTTTTCCTAAATCAGAAATTTTGTATTTACCTAAATACAATTCATTATCCACTACATTCATTTTTAATGTTTGTAAACTATTAGTCTTCATTTTTCTTCCCTTCTTTTGCTTTTTCTTTAAACCAATTGATACAATCAAATAATTCTTCTTTTGTTTTAACACTGGTTACTTTTTCTCTAAATTCTTTCACATTTTGATATCCTTTCACATACCAACTAGCCATAGTTCGCATTTCTAGAATAGCAATATATTCACCTTTTAATTCTATTAATTCTTCAACTTTCTTTTTTAAAAAGTCAAGTTTTTCATCGAGTGTTTTCTTTTTATATTCAATACCTGAAAATCCAGCAAGTATTTCTTTAAATATCCAAGGATTACCAAAACTTCCACGACCAATCATCAATGCATCAACTCCCGTTTCATCAAAGAATCGTTTTGCATCTTCATAATTTTTGATATCACCATTACCAATAACTGGAATGTTTATTGCTTCTTTTACTTGCTTAATATATTCTAAATTAACCCTACCAGTATACATATCAGATTTACATCTTCCATGAATAGCAATAGCGCTAGCTCCTGCTTCTTCCATTAATTTTGCAAAGCGAACACAATTGATATTATTGTGATCCCAACCAAGTCTAATCTTTACTGTTACTGGTATTTTCACGTTTTTAGTAATTGCTTTGACTAATTCATATGAATGTTCTTCATCAGTCATTGCATATGCCCCACTTTGAGATTTTATTACTTTTTTTACAGGACAACCCATGTTGATATCGATAATATCACATTTACATCTTTCTTCTACCATTTTAGCTGCTTTTACCATTTCATCGATATCATAACCAAACAATTGAACGCTAGTATAACCATTATCTAAATCACACATAGCCATATCAATGGTTTTATCGTTCTCAAAAAGTAAGCCTTTTGAACTAATCATTTCTGTATAAGCAAGACTAGCCCCACTATCTCTACACATATTGCGATATACTTTATTAGTATAACCAGCAAGAGGAGCAAGGATTAAATTGTTTTTTAAAGTTATATTTTTTATTTTTAATTCGTGTATATATTTATTCATATTCTTTATTTTAAAACATAATTACTCTAAAAGATTATAACACAGTAAATAAAATATTGCCACAAATGAAAAAAAAAAAGTACAAATGAATATTAATTTGTACTTTATGTAAATATTATTATTAATTGCTATTTATTATTTTTTATCACTAGAACCAAAGCCACCAGTTCTGTTTTCACTTGCATCATCATCAATTGTGATACCATAAGGAACAAAAATACCTTGTACAAATGCTTTGCCTTCTTCAATCACAAGAATTTCATCACTATTATTGTATATCTTAATCATAATATGTCCCTCATTTAAAGCATTATAATAATCACTATCAATAATACCAACAGTATTAGCAAGGGCCATTTTATATTTAAAGCCTAGTGAACTCCTTGGAAAAATTTGTAATAGCCAACCTTCATTAATTTTAACTCTTATTCCTGTTTTAATAGTTGCACATTCTTTAGGGTTAATTTTCAATTCATACGGTAAAAAGAAATCATAACCAGCAGAACCTGTTGTTGCTCTTTTTGGTAAAATAATCTTATCGTAATAATCATAATCATTATTATCATTATTATTATCTTTTAAGAATTGTTCATAACTAATTTTTTCAAATTTTGCAATTTTTTCCATATTAAATACCTCACACATATAATAATGTAACAAGTATTGATATCAAATTATTCAATATATGAACAATCATAGATGTATAAACAGATTTAGAATAATAAGCAATAATACCAAGAGCTAAACCCATAAATAGATATGGGAAGATAAAAATATAATCACCACCGCTAACTACATGAATCAAGCCAAAGAAGATGGATGATGCTAGAATACCAACAACAACTCTTGGATCGCCTGGCTTTCTTACTTTTGAGCCAATTATCGTACCTTGTAATATTCCTCTAAATACTATCTCTTCAACAATAGGTCCAATTATGACAGCAACAAAAATATAAAGCCATCCACCATCAGCAGAAATGATTGAATTAACTGCTGTTTCATTAATGCTTTCACCACCACCTGCAAACGCACGTGATATCACAGTACCAGAAACACTAGCTACAGTTAAAATTCCATAACCTATAACTACTTCTAAGAAAGCTCTTGAAAAGTTCTTTCTCTTTAATATCATACAATCTAAATAATAGATTTGAGGCACAAGAAGTAATGATAATACGAATAAGATTAAATAAATAATAACATTTGAGAATACTAAATAAGCTCTTGCTCCCTCATAACTTGATCCATATATTCCAGCTATAGGAGAAAGCATTTTTGATGAAAAACTAGTAAACAATAAAAGAAAATATATTACTAGAAAAATAGCCATCTTAATGTATCTCAAATACTTGTACATAAATTTCATATTTTACCTACATTTTCTATATAATTTATACCATTATATATTAACTTGACTTTTATTTCAATATAATAAACCTTAAGTTAAGAAAAAGGATAAGTATTTAAATGTAATAATATCATTTAAACACGTATCCGTATTTTCTATTTGTTTTCTATTTATTTTCTATTTTCTACTTCTTAATGTTATTACAATTGAACTTAACAACAATATTACACCTATTATTACACTTGCAATAATTGAAGTATAAACAGTACTATTATCAAACATCAATCTAACACGATGTATTTCACATGATTGTAATACTGTTTTACCACTAGCAAGAATTACATTAACGTCAAATCCATATGAATATAATCGGTTTATAATCAATATGAATAAGAATGTGACTAATATTGATAAAGCACCAATTAAGATAATAATTGGAATATATGTGAATAAGCTTAAAATTACCATATCTTTGTTTCTAACACCTAGCATTGATAATTTTGTAATATTTTCTCTTTGTCTAAATTCTTTCAAATAGATAAAGCCAATACCTAAAACTATCGCAACCGCTAAGAAGAATGTTGATAAGCTATCCATTACTTCCAAAATTGCATTACCTGTTTGAGCACTTTCATCATTGTAATAAGATGAATATAAATAATAAGGTGATAGGTTACCTACTGTTTCATAATAAGATTCATCTAATTGAATATTTCGGATTAAACTACTCTTAACGTAAACATATTCACCAATAATTTCACCATAGATTTCACCATCAACAGCAAAATAATTGCTCTTGCCTATTGTTTCAACAGTATATGTTGGATAAAGTGATGCAAGACCATCATAATCTACTTCAGCAAGCATTTCACCTTTTCCTTCAACAAATTCCAAATATGCTCCTGGCATTTGCTCTATTGGATTTAAGCAATAGCCTAAATCAAATAATTTTTCCATCAATGCTTTTCTATTACGATAATTCACACCTTCAAGATTTACAGTATATGTTGGAATTTCAGGATTTTGTGACAAATAAAGTTCATCATAGAAATCATATCCAACATAGAAATCAGGACAAGCTTTCTTTGATACACCAACAATTTTCATTGATTTAATGATTGATTCAGTTCTTGTAACAAAAGTGATATCAACATATGTATTCTTAATTCGATTGAAGAATGAACTAACAGTATAATTTGTATAATTTTGATTATACATTCTATTAATTGCATTAACAGATAAAATTATTTCATCATCAGATAAATATGATTTACCAGTTGATAAGGCGATAATTCTATCATCAACATCAGATTGAATAGTATCATTATTTCCAACTAGTCCTCTTCCTGTATAATCTACTTCTTTAGCGAAGGAAGCAACAGTTGAAGAGAATGGAGTATCTTGATAAACTGCTTGAACGATATCAAAAGTATCATTATAATTATGATTTACAGTTCTACCTGGTAAATAATCCATCAACACAACATAACCATAAGGTTGAAGAGCAAGTGAATTCATATATTCTTCTTTACCAGATTGAGTCTTAAAATTATCTAATAAATAATATCTTTCAGAATCATTATTATAAACATAATAATCAAGTAATCCAGTATCAATAATACCAACTACTTTATATTTAATTCTATTATATAAATAATAAGTATAGGTTCCACTATATGTACCTTCAAATGATGAATAAGTATCATAAATAACGAAATCATTAGGTAAAGTAACAACACTATCAACAACTTCATAATCATTATAACCATCATTATATACAGTTAATGATTTATTCATTGTTGTTGCTTCATATGTATCAGCTAAAATATCTTCTAAATTAACATCATATGTTCCGATGATTGATTCTAATGCTTCACCTGGATCTTTTGCTCTACGTCTTAGATAATAATCTGCAACAGTATCAGTTACTAATATTTCATTATCTTCTTTTGGAAGTCTTCCAGCAAGTAAATTATAACTATTATCTTCATCATATACATAATATGTGAAATTAGATGGAATATAAGTCTTCCAATAAATAGTAATATCATTTACTTTTGCACTAGGCTTAGAATATTTAGAAAGTTTTTCTATGATTAAATTCTTATAATCATAATCTATTGCACCTTCATAAGCATTATAATTCTTAAGTGCACTCTTTAAGATTGTATAATCAGCTTGATCTAAGATACTATCAGCACCAAGTACATTCTCAATATAAGTATATGGACTATCAGCTGAACCTTTTTTCACAACTTCAAATAAATTAACATTATTATCTTCTTGTGTTTTCAAGGCTCTATCAACATTGTATTCAACCTGCTGTGTTGTTCCATAATAATCATATTCTTCTTTTACTTTCTTCTGACTATTTGTAATATTCAAAATACAGAATCCAATAATTAAAATAATAGTAACAAAGGAATTAATAATTAAACCAGTTTTTAAATGATGTTTTAATATTGGCATCAAACTAAATGGTTTAGACTTCTTCTCTGACAATTGTCTTGCTTCTTCGCATCTTTCGTTATAAACGATATCTTCTTCAACAAAGCCATCGACTAATCTAATCATTCTATCTGCATACATAGATGCCTTTTTCACATCGTGTGTAACCAAAATAACTAATTTATCTTTACTTAATTCTTTAAATAATTGAAATATTCTATGAGCATTTTTACTATCAAGAGCTGAAGTAGGTTCATCAGCAAATACAATTTTACAATCTTTAATTAAAGTTCTTGCAATTGCAACTCTTTGCTTTTCACCACCAGATAAAGCTTTAACTTTCTTCTTTTCAAAGCCAGCTAAACCAACCTTTTCTAATGCTTCAGATATACTAGATTCATTGTTTTGTATATCTAAACATAGACGTAAATTTTCTTCAACAGTTAAAAATTCAAATAATGAATTCTTTTGGAATACGAATGCTGAAGTGAAATTACGATAATCAGCGATATCAACATATTTAAGTTCTCTTAAATTAGCACCATCAATATTTACGATTCCTTCGTAATCTAAATCCATTCCACCAAGAATATTGATTAAAGTAGTTTTTCCACAACCACTCTTACCAACAACAATATTTAATCCAACTTCACCAAAATTTAAATTTAAATCAGTGATGACCTCTTTGCCCCTTGTATATTTTTTTCTTAAATGTTTAATCTCTATCATATTATCACCTATAGATCCTTTATTATCTCAATTGGACTCTTCTTGCAAATACGATAAATCATTACAAGTAAACTAAAAATCATGATTAAATAAATCAAACTACTCCAACCAATTAAGCTAGCATTGCTTATATAGTAGAAATAATATTCCAATCTTTCTTGAGCTGTATTATAGATAAACGTCCTCATAAACCATGGGAAAGCATATCTTGTGAGAGCAAACGATATCGCAAAGCCTAAAATAATATAAATTATTAATTCAATCAAATAAGGAACAATGATTTGTCGCTTTTTTATACCGAATGAATATTTAATACCTATCTTCTTTCTTTCATTATTCATTGTCATTGAATTGATAATGAACGCAAACACGAATGTAATAAGAATGAATGTAAGCAAGAATTCTATCATTACATATTTTGATGATTCTGCTTTTTCCCAAATAACACTTGCATAAGTGAATGCTTGATTTTGTACATTTTCAGTATTTAATATTTCTTGATAATTTTTATCTGCTGTTGTAATTAAGAATTTACAACCTTTTTGTTTATCTTTAAAGAATTCAAATCTTTCTTCTGAACATACTACTTCATATTTTTGCTTATCTAAATATTGAGAATTAGATGATTCATAAACACCTGTAGAACGTATACTAAATGTATATTTACTTCTTCCATGGCAAACAAAAGCAATTGATGTTGAAGAAGGCATATTTGTTAGATTTCTCTTCATCAACTCTTGCCACAATTTAAGCGATACAATACCATATTTGTTTTTATAATTTGGACTACCAGCAATAATTTGTGGAGTATATGAAGTCTTTTTACGAATTGTAATATATACTTCTTTTTGAGTAGATGCTTCATATTGTGACATAGATGGAATAGTGAATTTTACTTCTTCAACAAAATAATCCATTTCATCATACCATCTATTCTTACCTGCATTGCTCACATAAAAAGCATTATAATAATTTAAGTTTTCACTAAATGCCATTGAACGATATAAATCAGTAGCACTAAAATTTCTAAATTTTGCAAATGATGTTTGCACAATTCCTGAAATCTTAAAATTAACACCATTAAGATTAATCTTATCACCAATCTCTTTATATTCACCTGTATAATAATAGAAGCTTTCATTTAAATAATCAGTGATGGCAATTTCATCATCCTCTTCTGGCCTACTTCCTTCGATATATTTAAATGAATAATTATCTTGAATTAAATTCTTAACTTGAGCTTTATAGAATTCTTGAGAATCATCATATTCTTGATCAGCTAAGAAATAATTAATTCCATATACTTCAATTAATTTACTTCCATTTACTGTTGACATATATTTTGACATCATTTCAAAATATTCTAAACTATCTTCACTATCACTATAAACTACTGAATAGCCAGATTTTTCGCTCGACAATTCAACATATTCACTACCATATTCTAATTGATATGTTTTAAATGCTGTAGAAACATCATAGAAAACATAACCGCACATAATATTACCAATAAATGGAATCAAGATAATTAGTAAGAAAATGGCAATTGACCTACCAATATTATTAAAGATGAAGGACTTAGTAAATGAAAGTTGTTTAGATAATTTAATCTTTGGTTCAATTATCTCTGTGGTCTCTTCAAGATTATTCTTTTTTTCTAGTACTTCATTATTAATTTTATTATCTTCTAAGACAGTACCATCTTCGATTTGGATAATACGGTCTCCATATTCTAGTGCTGCTTCATCATCATGAGTAATAACAATAACTAATCTATCTTTACTAATTTCCTTTAGCAAATCCATAACGATTTTTGTGTTCTTAGAATCTAGATTACCTGTTGGTTCATCAGCTAGGATCATTGTTGAATCCTTGACTAATGCTCTAGCAATAGCAACACGTTGCATTTGACCTGATGATATCTCTTTTACATTCGAATATTTTATTTCTTCAATATCAACCTTTTTAATTATGTCGTCAATAATTGAAAAATCAGTCCTACCAAGTAATTCAAGTGGCAATTTGATATTATCATATACATTGATATCCTCAATTAAGTTATAATCTTGGAAAATCAAACCTACATATGAATTTCGATATCCAAATAATTTATTTTTATTCTCTTTGAATATCGATTTACCATTTACAATTACATCGCCTTCTGATGGTACATCAACACCAGAAAGCATATTCATAAGTGTTGACTTACCACTACCACTAACACCAACAATGAATACAAGACCCTGCGAAGGGAAATCAATATTCATATTGTTTAAGGCTTTGACTGTATCATATTCGGTTACATATATCTTTGTAAGATTCGAAACCTTCATACTCTATCCTTTCTTTTATTTCTTTGGAACAATAATTGTCTCATATGTTTTTTCAAATACTAAATCTTCAAATTCAACTTTTACATCATAACTTACTTTTGTTCTTTCAGTTACATATTTTGATATCTTTCCATCACTACCTAAAATTTCAGGATTATGTGAAGTATATGTGAATTTAGCACCATCTAAATTATAAAGAATGAATAATTCACAATATACACCTTCAATAAAGTCACCATATTTATTTTGTCTAATCATTGTTTGAGGGCATAATTTACCTGAGAAATTACGATGTTGCATAATTCTATCAACACTCAAGCCATACATTTTAAGCATATGTGCAACTAAATTTGCACAAGCTCTCATTGTTTCACTATATCTTGTATAATTAACAACACATGTTTCAATACCGATTGAATTATGATTTCCACCACCATTACTTACTACACCATAGCCAGTATTATAATAATAATTATTAATTACATAATTACCATTTTTACCCATCTCAGTATATAAACCAGCAGGAGTAATCTTCAATTGATATTTACCATTTACATATGGTGCTTTAAGTTTTGATTTCACATTATTAATATATAAATATCCATCATCTTTAAATTTTAATTCTGGATTTTTACCAGCATATTTAACACCTGTATCATTAAGACCAAATTTATTACCACCATCACCTGCATGCCATGCAACTTCAGTTAAAGGTAAATGTTGATAAATATCATGATCATCGATTGTGAAATGCCAAGAAACTTGTCTATGGTCAGTTGTAACTTGTGTAGTCCAACCAGCCGCATCATAATAATCATCACCAGTATCATGAATAGTAATAAAATCAATACTTGCTTTAGTATAATGAGGACGGTTTACAGTATTAGAAAGAGGCACAATACCATGTAAAACTGGTTTATAAGCTACTTGCTTATTATAATCTTTAGTTCCAAAAGTATAACCAGATTCTTCACTACCAGTTAATATCAAATCTTTTTCACTTACATCTTTCACAAAGAAATTTAAAAAACCAAAATCATCAAATTTTGTTCCTGTAGAACTATTTTTAATAAACGTAATCAAATTGAATTGTTCATACTCATCAACATGCATTCTATCCATTATATATTCAATCATCTTAGTTCTATCGAGTGTTTTAACCGTAAATGATGTTGTTTCATAATAATCATTCATTCTAATTTTTACATTAAATTCAACTTCTGTATTAGCAATGAAATTAATCATTTCACCATAATTGTTGAAGATTTTTTGATTCTTAGATTCATATTCAAAAACAACAGTTCCCTTATCATCAGTCAAAGGTAATTCGATATCGCCTGTAACATCAGTAGCAGCAACAAAATTATCATTTAACCATCTAACAGCATGAGCAACATATTTTTTATCATCTCTAGCACAAACCATCTTTTCACACACTCCAGAAATTGTAAATTCATCATTGGTAATTGTAACTTTTATTTGAGCCATCATATCTTCAGATTCTTGAGTTAAATATTTACCATCAACAGATAATAAATTAGTGCTCAAACATTCACATTTAATTTGAGATGTTAATCCTCTAGAACGTAATAATTCATTATCCTCTGTTGGGAATTCTACATCTTTCACAATCTCATCTGGAATCATTGCATAAATTGCTTCTAGATATTCCTGTTCAGAAATAAATCCTTTTACATATAAAGGATAAATAATACTATATATTTTTGTATCAATAAAAACATTAGCTTTTAATGTTATACCTTTACCAAGTGTATTCATTTTATATCTTCCATCACTTGATAAAAAGTTTTCATCAGAAGATTCCCAAGTAATAGATGCAAATACACCATTACTGAAATTAAAACTTTCAAACAAATCTACTCTCTTAGATGCAGTTCTATTTTCAAATATTTCATCTAATACAGCAACTATTTCATTTAGGTCTGCTTCTTTTGCTTTTTCAACTTCAACATCTTGTTCATTTGGGTCATCTGGATCATCAATTATAATTTTATCATCACAACCAACAAAAAAGAGTAAAAATAAAATAATAAAAGGAAGCCAAAAAATGTTTTTCTTCATTACAAACTCCATTCTCGCTAATATCTTATCTTGGCGCATAAAATCTCTAATAACATTATAACAATTTTTTTTCACAAATACAATAAAAATATATCATAGAAAAAAACACAAATATTTATTTATAAACATTTATATACATTTATATACCATAACAAAAAAGAGAACTCACCTTTAGTACCCATACCCACACAATAAGAATACTTAAGGCTGCTTCAGTTACGACCTGACCTGGTTCATATCTTAATGTTGGATATAGGTACTAAAAATGAGTTCCCTATAAATATTATTATAAATATTATTATAAATATTATTTTATTTACTAATACATTATAATGATTTTTTATCAATTTTGCAAGATAAATAATCATAAATTTCTTTTGCATTGTCTAAGCAATGTACATTAATATAACTAATACTATTATCATCAACATTGTTTAATTCTGGTTTTGTTTCATTAGTTGTATTAAAGATAATATTTAATCTTTGTGGATATAATCCTTTTTTTATATTTAAATCTTTTATCTCTGAGATATCAATATAACTATCAAAATTTAAATAATTACCTTTTTTATTCATACATATATTGTAATATACTCTATCTTCAGTAATTACAATTTCATCAAAACCAAAAAACTTTTGATAATCAAGATAGGTTTTCTTAGTTTGAAACAAAACGAAAATAATATAAACAAATAATGCAACACCATAAACAATATATACATTTACATATTTATAAATAAATAGAAACACAATAGATGCTAAAGCGAAGATGTGAAGTGAAGTAATCATATTAAGTAAATAGAAATCTTTCTTTTTACATTTATTTATTCCTTTAAGAATTATCTTTTCGTTCTCTAAAATATTCATTATCTATTTTTTGATGCAAATTCTTCATATTTAGATTCTAAAATATCTATTTTTGATATCACATCATCATATTTTGTTTTTGCTTCTTCCTCTTTCTTAAATATTTCATTGTATTCAAAAATTATCTTTTTTGCTTTTGCTTCTC
This sequence comes from Bacilli bacterium, assembly GCA_017450215.1. Classification (GTDB taxonomy): domain Bacteria; phylum Bacillota_I; class Bacilli_A; order ML615J-28; family CAG-698; genus RGIG3506. The sequence goes on from JAFSVH010000014.1 coordinate 17,044, forward strand.
CACTTCTTTTGATTTTTTTATTCATCTTGCTTTTTATTTTTTCAGTTTCTTTTTTCTTTTTTTCCAAAATTGATTGTGTTATTTCTTTTTCTTTTAGCAAGCCGTCATATTCATCATTTAACTTTTTTACATAATTACTTTTATCAAGTCTTGCTTTTTCTCTTTTGTTCTTTGCTTGTTCTTCTTCGCTTATTCTATTATTATTTTGATTCCTATGATAATCTTTTACAACATTAGAAAAATTTGAATAGCTGCTGATGTCATTGATAAATTTTTTAGGAGCATATTTAGTCCACTTTGCATAAAGTGTAATATCACATTCTATAATTTTATTTGGATCAAATTCGTTTTTTAGATTTTCATCCTTACACCAACAAACAAAATTATAGCCTAGTTTAACTGGTTCTGGTACTTGTATCAAGAATCCGTATTTAACAACTACCTGTGATATATTGTTTCCCCCGTTACTTTCAAATTTTACAATGACTTCCTTATTCATAAATGCCTCATTTCTTATTTTGTCTTAAATCAATAAAAAATTTCTTCATCATTTTTTCGATTTTTTCTTTTAATACTCCACCTTGGATATCAACTTTATGATTTGATTTCAAATTAAAAGCATCTAAGATATATTCACATGAATCAAATCTATCAGCATTAGACCCATATACTAATCTTTTAATTCTTGATTGAATGATAGCGCCAGAACACATAATACAAGGTTCAAGTGTTACATACATTGTTGCATCAAGTAGTGACCATCTACCTAGCCTTTCACAAGCTTCACTAATTGCAATCATTTCAGCATGATAGAGATTACAATCCTTAGATCTATTCATATTATGACTTCTAGCAACAATTTCGTTATTTATTACAATAACACAACCAACTGGAATTTCTTCCCGTTCAATTCCTTTTTTTGCCTCTTCTATTGCGAAAGCCATAAAATATTCGTCACTATATAGTGGATAATTATTCTTACTCATTTGAATTTTCTTAAGATATCTGGTTTATCATATACAACATGACAATGCCTACATCTCGCCTCATATGATTCGGTAGCACCAACTAAAATTACTTCATCATTATAACTAGCTTCTCTACCATTTACTATTCTTTGTGTTCTTGTTGCAACAGCTCCACATACCTGACATATCGCACTAAGCTTAGTAACATATTCAGCTCTTGCGATTAAATCTTTCATTATGCCAAAAGGTTCACCTTTAAAATTAGTATTCAGTCCAGCTACGATTACCCGTACTCCCCGATCAGCTAAATATTCACACAAATCAACTACTGCATCATCAAAAAATTGTACTTCATCTATGGCTATTGCATATGGAAGGTTATTTTTCTTTTCGTATTCAACTAAAAAATCATAGATTTCTTTAGCATTTGCTACAACGATTGTTTGAATCTTATTTTTATTATGAGATACAATTTCAGTTTTACTGTATCTATTATCAATACCTGGTCTAAAACTTAAATAAGTCTTCTTTGCAAAACCAATTCTTCTAATTCTTCTTAATAATTCTTCAGTCTTGCCTGCATACATACAACCAGTAATAACTTCTATCCAACCATTCTTAGTTTCAACATCAACCATTTCCATAAATATAACCTCCTTCACTTACCTATATTATACCTAAAAACTTAAATATTTCAAAAAGAAAACGATTAAAATTTGTTTTTAATCTTAAATATTAAAAAACAAAATAATGCTTGACTAATTATAACAAAAATAGTATAATGGTTATGCTATAAGACTTTCTATGGCATAAAAATGCTATGGCGGAAGGAGATAAACATGAAAAAGAACATTCATCCTAAGTATAATACAGTTATTTGTACTTGTACTACTTGCGGTAACACATTCGAAACAGGTTCAACATTAAAAGAATTACGTGTTGATACATGCTCTAAGTGTCATCCATTCTACACAGGACAACAAAAATTTGTTGCTGTTGCAGGTAGAGTTGAGAAATTCAATAAACGTTTAGAAAAGAAAGCTCAATAATAAATAATTATTACATAATTATTATTACAAATAACTAATGAAAATAAAAAAAGCATATCAAATGCTTTTTTTTATTTTTTTTATTTATATTTCTTCACTTAGCATAGACCAATCTTTTCCAGTTGGTCTATTTTTTATTTCTATCCATTCTTGCTTTGTAGGATGTAAAAATCTAATCATATAACACCATAAACATAGATTATCTTGTTTAATTCCACCATATTTACTATCTCCTACAACAGGATGACCTAAATATGAAAAAGATATTCTAATTTGATTATATCTACCTGTTATTAAATTCACTAATAAATAAGTATATTCTTTTCCTTTCACATTAATGTTATTGATTACTTTATATAATAATTTAGATTCTTTCCCATCTTTTTTACTAATATAGGCAACATTATTCTCTTCATCTTTTGCTATATATAAATTAAGGGCTGTCCACTCTTTATTTGCTTCTATTTTTCCTTCAACCTTCACAAGATAATATTTATTTACTTTATTTTCTCTTATCTCGTTTGATATACGTGATGCAGCCTTAGAAGTCTTAGCTAGAATCATCACTCCACCAACTCTTCGATCAAGCCTATGAACTAATCCCACATAAGCTTCTCCTGGCTTGTTGTATTTTTCTTTTAAATAATCTCCAACAATATCAGTAATACAAAAATCCCCAGTTTTATCTCTTTGACTCAATACATCACATTCTTTTACAACACTAATTATATGATTATCTTCATATAAGACATTTAAATTTTTCAAATAGTATTTTCTAGTTTTTGTCATATTCTTCTTCAATTAAACCTCCAATACTAATAATGTCATCGATTGATTTAATCACATAATCTTTGTTTTGGACACAAACATGAAGATCATTTGTAAAATAAGCAAGTAAAAAATTATTAACTCTTCGATATGTAACAATATTATCATATCCGTATTCAACAACCTCTTCACCTAAATAAAAGCAGAAATTTCTAAGTTCAATAAACAATTCTCTTGCTTCACCTTTTACTTCAATTAATTTTGTTAGATCACTTCTTTTATTAATATAAGTTCTATTAACAAGCAAAGAATCATCAAACATAATAATCTCATTAAGCTCAACCTGATATGGAAGTCCTTTTAATGATTCGAAATCATATCGATGAAAATGATCACCAAGCACAATTAATCTAGGAGAATAATTAATTCGTTTAGCTTCTTCAACTCCTAAAATGTCGTTACATAACATTTTAAATTGACTGACGTGCTTAAGAATATAATCAATAATTAAAAATCCATTTTGAACTACTTTTCCCATTTTACCAATTCGATATTCAAAAATCACTAATTGATTATTTTCATCAATACCTAAATCTTCAATATAATCTGTATTATCTTTCTCAAAATAATAATTATTAGCAATAAGGCGAATCTTAAATAATTCAAAAGAATTCTTTTCGATTACTTTCTTTAGATCTAGTTTGTTATATTTAATTGTAGATTGTTCTTTTTTCTCTTTTAAATTAAATATTTTGTTTTTCATATCTATTTCTCTTTGTAGATAAATTAACTTAATATAGTTATGTTTAACATATTATGTTTATTTCTTTTATTTAATAAATGTAGTTATAAATTCATTTGCAATGAAATAAGCACCTGCTGGAGCTGGATGAACACCATCATATAAATAATTCTCAACTCCATGTTCTTTTGTTATTTTATCTAGTTTTTCTTGTAGAGGAATAAATGGAAGCTTATATTTTTCACTTATTCTTTTTACAACTTGTGCATAATCTTTTATTTTCAAAAATTCATCATATTGATTTTCAGTTTCAAAGCCGTATAAAACGAAGGGTTCCATTAACATTATTTTAATACCAGGAACATTTTTTTGAGTGTCTTCGATCAACATTGAGAAGACTTTTTCAAATCTTTCGATATCAACACCATCTCCTCTATCGATTTCATGCCATACATCATTAGCACCAATTAATATACAAAGATAATCTGGTTTTAAATTCCAAACATCTCTTTTTATTCTTGCATATAAATCAACAACTCTGTTACCTGTAATACCTTTGTTAATTACTTTATATTTACCTGGATAATTGTAATCTAAATATCCCGCAACAAATTGGGGATAACCAATGCCAAATGACCATGGTTCAGTTTCATATAGTAATTTTGTTCTTCCCATATCAGTAATAGAATCACCTAAAAACATAATAGTAGTTTTATTCATATTTTGCCTTTCTTTTAAAAAACAAGATACCATAAATTATGATATCATAAATTATGATTATCTTGTTTTAATTTTTTTATTCTTCAGTCTTTTCTTCTTGAGATTGTACTTCTTCAACTTCAATTGAATTCTTTTGCATTTCATCTAATTCAGATGGATGAACGTAAGTAATAGGTTTCTTTACGATATCTTTATCAACTTTCTTATAAGGCTTAATCTTTGCTTGTTCATCAACAATAGCACGTAGTGTAGCTAAATCACCTTCTAATACACAATTTTCATCTTTAGGAACAATAATAGGTTGCTTACCAACATAGAAATAATAATATTGTGGGATTTCACAAATCTTTGTAATATATGGCCATTCGTATTTAAATGATTCACCTTCATAATTACTAGAAACAATATAAATACCTTTATGATTAATCTTTGTTTCAATTGTAGTGATTTTATTTGTATTGTTAAAGTGAAGAGTTAAGTTACGATCAATTCCTTTTTCATATGAAAAGAATGAATAAATTGCATAAGCAGCAAAAATTAAGAATAATACAGGAATTAAAAATATAGTCCAAGAGATTGCTTCGCCGTTTTCTTGGGCAGCTTGAATTGTTGGAATAATAGTATAGAATACTTGGAATACTGCATAACCTAAACATAAAGCAGCAAGAGCAATATATAAAATATTAAAGTGCTTTTGATAAACAATACTAAAAACATTGTAATATTTTAAAGTTTTGTAATCATATTTAACTGATAATTTTACATATGGGCCTTCATCTTCAGGTTCTTCTTTTAATTCTTCAAGTTCAGAAACTGTTTCTTCATTGTCAAGATTTTCTTGATTTTCTATTTTACTAGCTTCTTCATCAACTTTATATGCATCAGATTCTTCTAATATTTCATCTTTCTTTACATTTTCATTTTGATTGTTTTCCATATAGATCTCCTTTTCTTAATCATTTTTGATTATATCAATTATTGATTATATCATTAAAAAAGTAATATTAAAAGTATTTTTATCTTTAATTATGATTAAAGCCATTATTTATGATATTTATTTTTGTATTATTTGTATTATTTATGCTTTTATTGTATAATCTTATTAACAGAAAATGGAGGAAAAATATGAGTAATGTGAAAAAAGTTTTCATAAGCGCTGATATCGAAGGCGTTAATAATATTGTTAGTTGGGATGAAACAGAATTAAAAGATTCTGAATATACTTATTTTAGAAAACAAATGACTGAAGAAGTAAAACGTGCATGCATCGCTTGCCACGAAGCTGGTGTTGAAGAAATCTTTGTGAAAGACGCACACGATTATGCTAGAAACATCATTTTTTCTGAACTTCCAAGCTATGTAAAACTACATCGTGGTTGGGAAGGTGGACCATGCTCAATGATGGCTGGTCTTGATAGTTCATTTGATTGTGTTATGTTTATCGGTTATCATAGCCCATCAAAATCAGATGGAAACCCACTTGCACACACAATGAATACAAGAATTAATTATGTGAAGATTAATGGTGAAATTGCTAGTGAATTTTTAATCAATTCATTATATGCTTCATACCTTGGAGTACCAATTGCATTTTTAAGTGGTGATGAAAACATGACTAAACTTGCAAAACAAGCAAATCCTAATATCAAAACAGTAGCTACAAAGGTTGGTAGTCATGGTGCTGTTATATCAGAACATCCAGAAGTTACAAACAAAAGAATTGAAGAACAAGTTAAACTTGCTTTAGAAGGTGATTTATCACAAAACATCGTTTTACTTCCTAAAAAGATAGAAATTGAAGTTGATTATAAAACACACAAAGAAGCTTATTCAGCTTCATTCTTCCCTGGATGTAAATTAAAAACATCATCTTCAATTGAATTCAAAACAAATGATTACGCTAAAGCAATCGTAATGATGAAATTTACATTATAAAATAAATAAGAGTACTACTTTTAAAAGGTAGTACTCTTTTTAGTAATTTAATTATTTATAATTTTATTATTTATCTTGAAATTTAATAAAGCCTGGTTTTGCGAAATCAGCATTAGCTTTAAATATTTCAATTTCTTCCTTAGAGATTAATTTACGTTCTAACAAGATATCAGTTGTTTTTCTATTTGTTCTTCTTGCTTCTTGTATAATTTCTCTTGTCTTATCATAGCCAAGCTTTGATTGTAAGCTTGTGATAATGAAATTAGCATAAATTTCATTATCTTGAAGACCTATTACTTCAAGCCCTTCAAGGCACTTTTCTCTTAATACTCTAATTGTTCTTCTAATAAAATTTAGATTTTCAAATAAGCAAGCAAGTACGATTGGAATATTAACATTAAATTCCATTTCACCTGCAGCTGCACAACGACAAATTGTAAGATCATTACCTTCAATATAATAAACAACTTGAGCAACCATTTCTAATACTACTGGAGTTACTTTACCAGGAGTAAAAGATGAACCAGATTGAACCTCAGGAAGCTTAACGGTATTAAAGCAACAAGCATTAAGCTTTAAATCATTTGCTATTTTTTGTAAATCAAGAGCAAATGTTTTAATTGTAGTAGATAGCCATACAAAGGAATCTAAGCCTCTTGTACAGTCAATCATATTCTTTGATTGATAAAAATCTTCACCACTAAATTCAGATAAATATCTTACAACACGTCTAACATATTTAGGATCAGCATTATATCCTGTTCCAATAATTGTTCCACCTAAATTAACTTCTAGCATTCCTTGCATTGCTTGAGTTATTCTTTTCATATCTTTTTCAATACTATATTGGGTTGCTGAAAAGAGCTTACCATATGTTACAGGAACTGAATCATTTAAATGGGTTTTTGCTGTTGTAATTACACTATCGTATTTCTTTGCTAATTCTTCATAAGCATTAGCAAATTTTTTCATTTCAACTAGCAATTTCTTTGTTAAAACAATGGCAGCAAATTTACCTGCTGTTGGCACTACATCATTAGTAGATTGACATAAATTAACTTGATCAATTGGATGAATTGGATTATATGATCCCTTTGGTTTACCTAGCATTTCATTAGCACGATTAGCAATAACTTCATTTGCATTCATGTTCATGCTAGTTCCACCACCACCTTGAACTAAATCAGTTATAAATTGGCCATGAAGTCTTCCATTAAATATTTCATCACATGTTAGTGATATAGCATTATAAACTTCATCACTCAAATAGCCACATTCATAATTGGCTTTAGCTGCAGCTTTTTTTACAACTGCTAAACCTTTTATCATTTGACGTGATATTGGTCTTTTCGCAATATCGAAATTTTCCATAGAACGTAATGTTTGTATACCATAATACGCTTCTATCGGAACTTCTTTTTCGCCTAAATCATCTTTTTCTATTCTTACTTTCATTTCACACCTATCTATTTATCATTAGTTATGTTTATTATTAAAATTCTTCTTCATATCAGCAAATGAACATGCAACATTGAAGCCAGCACCTAAATAAATATATCTTGCAGGATTATCAAGACCTGTAAATAATGTCATATAATCAGAATCTAAATTCTTTAATTCTTTACAAAGTGTTGCAAATACTGCTGTACCTAAGCCTTTACCTCTAACTTCAGGAGAAACACAAATTCCATCTAGATGTCCTCTACCTGATGCTTCTCTATAAATTGAGCCTGTCCAACCTACCATCTTTCCATGATCACTTGCTACAACAAAAGGATATGGTTTTTCTCTCTTTAAATTATATTGAATAGAATAAGCAAATCCTGGATTATTGATAATATTACAGAATTCATCAACACCATAATGTTTATCTTTATCATATAATTCAACAGTAATTCCTTCTTCTTCATTCTTCTTGATTATGTCAACAACTTTTTGTGGGAATTCATAAGTCTTAAGATTTACATGGAATCCTTCATGAATACTATTAACAAAATAACCATGATGATATAAGAAAATATAGAATTCACTATTAATTCTTACACCAGGACAACCTGGATGCATATGTTTATCAGTATGAGGAATATACCATGGATAATTTACTCCACCAAGGAATACAACTCTTGATCCACCTAAACCTTTTTCTTTTATAAAATTATGAGCTAACTCTAATAATTTAGATCCAATTCCTTCTCTTCTACGTTCTTTCTTTACGATTAATGTATGAACATAACCACATGCTTTTTCGTTACCTAAATCACTATCACGAACATTAGCACTAACAAAACCAACTAGATCATCTCCATCAACAGCTAAAAATGTACCTTCTTTTTGAAATCCTCTACTAGAAAATAATAAACCAAAAAATTCTTCTTTTGTTAAATCCTTATAGAAGTTTTCTTCTTTTTGAAAATCGCTAAATAATTCATATACATTATCATTGTATTTTTCATCATAATTTAAATATTTAACCATATTATTTTTTCCTCACTTTTTTCTATATATTCAATTATACTTTATTTATTACTTATAAGCAAACAAAAATAAAAAAATGGCTTTAAACACTTAAAACCACTTAAGAAACTATATAATGAAATGGCAGGGCTTACTAGATTCGAACTAGTGAGTGTCAGAGTCAAAGTCTGATGCCTTACCGCTTGGCTAAAGCCCTAAAAAAATGGTGGAGAGAGATGGATTCGAACCATCGAACTCGGTGAGAGCGGATTTACAGTCCGCCGCGTTTAGCCTCTTCGCTATCTCTCCACGCTTTATAGCAACTTGTTTTACAAACTGCTATACCATTTTAATATATTTTATCTTTTTTGTCAATCAAAAAAGAAAAATTATCTAAATATTTTTTTAAGGACATATAAATTGTTAATCATTAAATCATAATAATCGAATTCTTGCGTTTCTATAGTTAAAGTAGATATTGGATCTAAATATACAACTTCACAGCCTAATTCATTTACAAAGCTATCAACACTAGAGCATACTGATTCATTTTTGGTAACAACAATATACTCAATACCTAAACTCTTTGCTTCTTCCATTGTATTAATCATATGGATAGGATTGATATCACAACTCTCGTTATCAACTCTAGTTTTAATTCTAGTTAGTTCATATCTCTTTGCAAGGTAAAGATAAGCATCATGATCTACAAGCATAGTTCTAAATTCAAAGTCTTGTAATTCCTCTTGATATTTTTTATCAATCTTGTCTAAGATATCTAAGACATTAGCTAAATTAGCTTCATAATATGTAGTATTATCTGGATCAATTTCACATACTTCTTTAGATATAATTTTTGCCATCTTTTGCATCAAGATAGGATCTAACCAAATATGCAAGTCAACTGTCATACCATGATCTTCTGTTGTTTCATATTCTTCTGTAACACTATCATATAATCTAACATTTTTAGTTAATTCGACTGTCTTTAAATCACTATTTGCCAAAACTGTTGTTTTAGCACTACTAATAAAAGCTTCTAATCTATCACTAATATAAAATAATAATTTAGCTTTAGACATTTTAACTAATACTTTCATATCACCATCAACAACTGGATCATATTCATGGACATCAATTCCATCAGGGTATAATTGTTTTACAACCATCTTATCCCCAACAATTTTTTGTGTTAAATAATACATTGGATAAATAGAGGCATAAATATCAACTTCTTCATCATCTCCATTGCATGATGTTGTTAAGCACATTATAAAGATACATAAAGGTATTAATACAAATAATAATAATTTCTTTTTCATAAATTTAAACTCCTCATTATTTTTATAATTATTATTTTTTATGATTATTATTTTTTATGATTATTAATTATATAATCTAATTCTTCTTCAAAATGATCAAATTGCATAATTTTATAATTGTATGGTGTATTTTTGATATCAACAACTGCTAATTCTGATTCATTTAAATACATCACAATTCCTTCGACACTTCGATAAAGTAATATAACCTTTAAAGCTTTACTATCTCCTTCAATATCATTTTTCAAATAATGTTTCAAATCATCTAAGAAGGCTTTATTAGGATATACCCTTCCATGATTGGATTTACTTCCCCCATAATTTAAAACTCATGTTTCTTTTGCATTAATACAAATTTGTGAATTGCTAGGCACAAAATAATACTTTATATAAATATGAAGGTCATCGAATTTTAGTATATAATCATATTCTTTCTTCTTTTTTGCGTTCTTATTTACATCTATTAGCTCATATTTATTTTTACCAAATTGTAAATCAAATAATAATTTATAAATGTTTTTCTTTTTTCTTTTTTTAATTATAAATGACAAAACTAAAATTAGTATTAATAATACGCCTATTATTATTAAAAAATAATATATCCATTTCATAATCTCACCTTGTTATGATTATACACTATAACAACTCAATAATCAAATATCTTCACTTTTAGATTTAATTATGTTATAATCGATTATAATCAATACAAATTAGGAGGAATTTATAAATGTCTCAAGAAATAAATGAACAATTAAATGATCAAGAGTTAGTCAGAAGACAAAAGATGGCTGACTTGAGAGAAAAAGGAATTGATCCTTTTGGTCATGTCTTTGAAAGAAAAGATTACTCTGTTGATTTAAAGAATACTTACAAAGATTTTGATAAAGATGCACTTCATGAAATGCATATTCCTGCAACTGTTGCTGGTCGTATTATGACTAAAAGAAGCAAAGGTAAAGCTGGTTTTATGCACATTCAAGATAAATATGGAGAAATTCAAATCTATTGTAAACTAGATAATCTTGGTGAAGAAGCATATGAAGTTTTCCAAAAAGGTGATATTGGTGATATCGTTGGTGTTGAAGGCGAAGTAATGATTACTAATACTGGTGAAGTATCAGTAAAAGCAATCAAATACACTCATTTATGTAAAGCATTAAGACCTCTTCCTGAAAAATTCCATGGTTTACAAGATAGAGAAGAAGCAAGACGTAGAAGATATGTTGATTTAATCATGAATGAAAATTCTAAACGTGTTGCCTTCTTAAGACCAAAGATTGTTCGTGCTATCCAATCATTTATGGATGGTAGAGGTTACACTGAAGTTGAAACTTCAATTTTACAACCAATCTTAGGTGGAGCAAACGCAAAACCTTTCATTACACATTACAATGCTCTAGATAAAGATTTCTATTTACGTATTGCAACTGAACTAGCACTTAAACGTTTAATCGTTGGTGGTATGGAAGCAGTATATGAAATTGGAAGATTATTTAGAAATGAAGGTATGGATTCAACTCATAATCCTGAATTCACAACAATGGAAGCATATCTTGCTTATTCAGATGTATTCGGTATGATGGAACTTGTTGAAAGCTTAATCAAGCATTGTGCTATTACTTGTATTGGAACAACTGATATCGAATATCAAGGTAATGTAATTCATCTAGGTCAACAATTTAAACGTATATCTATGGTTGATGCAATTAAAGAAGTAACTGGTATTGATTTTTATACTAAGACATTAGATGAATGTTTAGCACTAACAAAAGAACATCAGATTCAAGTACAAGAACACGAAAAGACTTATGGCCATATCATTAATTTATTCTTTGAAAAATATGTTGAAGAAACATTAGTTCAACCAACTATCGTTTATGGTCATCCAATTGAGATTTCTCCACTTGCAAAGAAATCAAAAGATGAAAGATTCACAGAAAGATTTGAACTATTCATCAATAAGCATGAATATGCAAATGCCTTCACTGAATTAAATGACCCAATTGATCAAAGAGAAAGATTTGAAAATCAATTAAAAGAAAAAGAAAAAGGAAATGATGAAGCTTGTGAACTTGATGTTGACTTCATCGAAGCATTAGAATATGGTATGCCACCTACAGGTGGAATCGGTATCGGTATCGATAGATTAGTTATGTTACTTGCTGGAATCGATTCAGTTCGTGATGTAATCTTATTCCCACAAATGAAAAATAGATAATTATAAATAATTATTATAATTATATTAAAATTTGAGTTATTAAATTTAAATAATTTAATAACTCTTTTTTTATTATCTAAAATAATAATTATTTAAAATAATAATCATTTAAAATAATAATCATTTTTAATTGCATATTATAAATTACAAGAGTATAATCTTGAAATTGTGGGGTTAAGTATTAATACTTAATTGAATAGGTCATTATATGCAATTACTACATCATGTAAAAATACACAATACAAATAATATTAACAAAAAGAAGAAAACAAAAGACCTAACTACTGGAAATCTATTTGTGAAAATATTGCTATTTTGTATTCCTCTTGCTTTAATGGGAATATTACAGCTTTTATTCAATACTGCTGACTTGATAGTCGTATCTCGGTACAGTGGTGATGAGGAAGCATTAGGTGCAATCGGATCAACAACAACATTAATTAATTTACTTGTTAATTTATTTATGGGATTATCAGTTGGTACAAACGTAGTTACAGCCAAATATTTTGGTGAGAAAAACTATGATGGAATTGGTAGAGTAGTTCATACAAGTATTCTGATAAGTATCATCTTTGGTTTCTTTCTAGCAATTTTTGGTATCACATTTTGTGATTCACTGCTTACATTAATGCACAATGATCTTGAATTATCAAGAACTTATTTAAAAATATATTTTATTGGTATGCCATTTAACTTGCTTTACAATTTTGCTGCAGCAATATTAAGAGCTTTAGGTGATACTAAACGGCCTATGATTTATTTAACAATAGGTGGAATAATTAATGTATTCTTAAATTTAATTTTTGTAATTCAATTTGATTTAAGTGTTGCAGGAGTTGCTATTGCTACTGTGATATCACAAGTTATATCTTGTATTCTAATTATGATAACATTATATAGGAGTCATGAATGTTATCAATTTAGATTTTCAAAATTAATTGTAAGTAAAAAAGAATTATTAGAAATAATAAGAATTGGTCTACCTGCTGGTGTTCAATCTTCAATCTTTTCTATTTCTAATGTAATTATTCAGTCATCAGTTAACCTGTTTGGTTCTTCGGTTATGAATGGAAATACAGCCGCAACAAGTGTTGAAGGCTTTGTATATACATCAATGAATTCAGTATACCATGCTTCCCTTGCTTTTATTGGTCAGAACTATGGTGCCAAAAAAATCAAAAACATAAAGAAAGTAATTATCTACTGCCTAATAATAGTAACAATGATTGCAACTGTCTTAGGTGGAAGCTTATTCTTATTACATGATTCAGTTTTAGGATTATATACGAATGTTCCTTTTGAAAAAGATGTTGCTTTTATTAGATTACATTATTTATGCTTACCTTACTTCTTATGTGGAATAATGGATGTAATGTGTGGTTGCCTTCGTGGCTTAGGTTATTCAACCGCACCATTAATAGTAACAATAATTGGTGTAGTTGGATTTAGAATATCTTGGATATATTTAATATTCTATAATAACTTATCAGATCCTCTCGTATATACTGATTTAAATCTTCTATTTGTTTCATATCCAATATCTTGGATAATAACATTTACAGTTCATGTAATTACTTACTTTATTGTAAGAAAAAGAGTTTATAGAAAACTAGACCCAACTTTAGAACTTAAAAAAATACCTGCGTGATATCACACAGGTATTTTTAATCTATTTTCATAGCTTCATATACTTCAACAAATATTTCATCAACACATTTATAATTTTTATCCATTGGCATAACAGATAATAATCTTTCGTTATATTCTTTAATTATCTCTTCTTTGCTCTCTTCATCTAGACTTAAATCACCTAATTTTATTTGTGTCAATTTTTTATCAATATCGTTAGAAATATAATTAAATTGTTCTTCTATTAATTCATTAAACACACCATCATCAATTAAATAATTTTTAATCTCACTTATATACATATCAAAATTAACTAATTCTTCATAATATAAAAGCTTATGATAATTAGAATTAAAATATTCTTTGAAATATTCTTTTAATTCAGCAAAAAAATTAAATAGATAAGCATAACCAGTTTCAAAAATAATACTCATATCATCATCAATATTGCTTTCATCTAAAGATGCAATATAATCTAATATTCTTAATACATCGAATATACGATTATAAATAAGAGAATCTTCGCATTTGATATGATTTATAAAGTCATCGTTTTGCTTTCTCCATGACAAAAAGTCATTAATCATTATTTCTTACCACCCTTAGATTTATCTTTTGCTTTCTTTTCCTTCATTTCTAAACGATATTCGCGTTTTACTTTTCCATATCGTTTATAATTAAGTTTACCTTTTTTATTCTTTGGTAAATTCTTTAATGCTAAAGATCTAAAGTCTTCAATTGTCCCTTCAACAAAATCAGCTTTCTTAAGATATATTCCCGTATTATCTGTATTATAAATATAAATATATTCATCAGTTTCGCAAATTGTATCTATATTATTCCAACCAAATACAGCTTTACCTGAAATTACATCATTACTTCTTGTAAATTTATATTTAGTTACTTCAATAGTATCTGTTGATTTTACTTTTTCAGGTGTCTCGTTTTTCACAACGTCATTTAATTTTGAAATAAACATAAATGCAGTTAAACCAAATGTTAAAGCGAGCATTATAACTGAAAACAATGGACTTTGACCATTAAGTACATTAACTATTGTAAGTACTGTTAATAATACGATAAATCCAAACATGAAATATATTGTTAATTGTTTATGTAGCATATAGAAAATTAAAAATTTTTTATTTTCTTTTCTTGAATATTTAGTTTTTGTGATTATTCTATCCATGGTTTTACCTCTTTTTTTCTATAACGATTATAACATAATCTACTTAAAATACAAAGAATATATTACTTTTTTCATTATATTATGTTATAATCTCTTATATTAAAATATAAAGATTATGGGGAAATGTTATGGACAAACTATTAAAAGCACTGGCACTAGATGATCAAGTGAGAATTTATATTGTAAATAATACAGAAACTGTAAATGAAGCAATCAGACGTCATGATTTGTGGCCTTCCTCTGCTTCTGTTTTAGGTAAAATCTTAACTATGGGTGTGCTTATGGGAAGTATGCTTAAAGGGGAAGAAGCATTAACAATAAAATTACTTGGAAACGGTCAAATTGGTAGAGTTATTGTTGATGCCCAAGCAAATGGTAATGTAAGAGGATATTGTGATAATCCACATATTAATTTTGTTAATAATGATGGTGGATTAAACGATATCTACACACTTGGAAACGATGGTATGATTGATGTCATTAAAGATTTAAAAATGAAAGATTTATTCACTTCATCTATCCGCTTAACAGGTAATATCGCAAGTGATTTTACTTATTATTTTCACGAAAGTGAACAAACTCTATCTTTAGTATCACTTGGAATCTTAATTAATCCTGAAAACAAATGTGAAGTAAGTGGAGGAATTATTGTACAACTCTTACCAAATGCAACTGAAGAAGCAATCAGCTTTTTAGAAAGTAAAATGGATTTATTTAATAATTTTAGCAAATCCCTATTATCAAAAGATTTACCTGAAATCTTAGATGAAATCTTTGATAACAAATTTGATTTATTAGAAGAAAAAGAAACAAGCTTCAAATGCACTTGCTCAAAAGAATCCTATTCTCGTTCTCTTCTTACATTAGGCTCAAAAACTTTACAAGAATTACTAGATGAAGATAAGGGAATCGATGCAGAATGCCATTATTGCGGAGAACATTATAAATTTAATGAAGATGAAATCAAAGCTTTAATTGAAGAAGCAAAAAAACAAAATAAATAAAATTAAAACGGATTTTGAATCTTTTCAAAATCCGTTTATTTTTATAATAATTTCTTTAATATCTGATTAATAGCACAAATTGGTAGGCCCATTACATTATAATAATCTCCCTCTATGCTACTGATATATTTTCCAAAATAACCTTGAATAGCATAAGCGCCTGCTTTATCGTATGGTTCATTCGTGTTTATATATTCCTCAATTTCATTTTCTTTTAAATAAACAACGTTAACTTTTGCCTTTACAACTGAACTATATTCTCTATTGTTAAAAGTATCAATAATCACAAAAGCAGTATAAACATAATGATAGTCATCATTAATTAATTCTATCATTTTTTTAGCATCCATTTTATCCTTAGGTTTACCTAAAATAATATCATTCTTTGTTACTACAATAGTATCAGCACAAAGAATAATAGCATCACCATCTACATTTATTGCTCTTGCTTTTTTCTTTGCAATTTCAAGCACTTTCTTTTCTGGATTATCTTCAATTACATTTTCATCGACATCGCTAACTACGATATCAAAATCATATCCAGCCATTTTTAATATTTCTGCTCTTCTTGGAGATTTAGAACCTAATATCAATTTCATTTTCTTAATTCCTCAATAATTTCGTGACGCTTTTCTAAGCTTGGGAATGCACCATCATATAATTCCTTAGCCCAAATAATTGAACCAGTTGCAGGTGGTACATCAAGAATAATAAACTTACAATTTTTCTTAGTATATTTAAGTACTAATTCTTTAAATTTATCATTTAAAATTTGACAACTTGCTTTAACATACACAGAACCAATCATTACTACTTCTACTTCATCATCAAAATCTAAGCTCAAAATAGTTCCTGATACTGATCTTGCAAGATGACCAGCCATTTCTTCTAATATATTAATAGCAACTTCGTCACCTTTGCTTGCATATTTAAAACAAGCAAGTGTAAATTGATTATAATCTATTTTTCTTGATATGAATTTAGATACAATTGCATCTTCTAAATCAAATTTATCAGTAATACCGAAAGCATTAAAAACTAAATCCTTTAATGCTGTTTCCTTACCCATTCTAAAGCAATAATCAAACACTCTTGCTACAACATTACGTGCAACTTCTCTACCCCCAGCATAATCACCGGTAATACCACCGATGCCACCAACTTGAAGCACTTTACCGTTTTTATCAATTCCACCACAGCATGTTCCTGTTCCATTTACAGAACAAACACCATAACCCTTTGTAGTTCCTGCTTTGATACCAATAAATGAATCATTATAAACAACAAATTTCTTGAATCCAATTTCTTTTATAATTTCAACAAGCTTCATATGTTGACTTTCAACATCACAACCTGCAAGGCCAAAACATGCAGCATCGATATCACTAGGAGTTAAATTGTTTTCACCAAGAATAATACCAATTTCTTCACTCATTATTTTCTTTGCCATCACAAAGCCTTCTCTAAATGCTTCATGACTACAAGTTCCACTTCTTCGTCTAGCTATTAATTTGCCTTCTGAACTAAATAGAAAATAATCAGTTTTAGTATTTCCACCATCAACACCAAATAAATATCCCATTAGTTTTCAGCCTTCTTTGCATCCTTAAATTGTGGCAAGTATTCACGATGTGCTTCTAACAACTCAAAGAAACAATCATATGCTTTATCATAATCGAATACAAGTGGATTAACCATTAGTGCATACATTGCCTCATGTACACTACCAGTCATAGCAGCTTTAACAGCATGCTTTTCATAATTCTTAATTGTCTTAATAAGTTCAATTATAGATTGATTATGGAACTTAGGATCAATTGGAATTGGTTTAGCTCCATCCTTACCAATAATAGCACTAATTTCAACTGCATCATTATCACCTAAGAATGGCATAGCTCCATGATTCAAAATATTAACAACTTGGATGTTTTGTCTATCATTATAAATTGCATCAATTAAATTAATTGCAACTTCAGAATATCTTGCTCCACCACGTTTACTTAATAATTCAGGCTTAGTATTAACTTCACTATTAGAATAAATTTCTAATAATTGTTCTTCAATTTCCATACATACTTCGCCCCGACACTTTTCAGCATGAATTGCTTTATCAACCATCTTATCTTTATGATAATAGTAATTTAAATAACTAGTTGGAATAGCACCACATGTAGCAATTAATTCTTTAGAGAATCCAAGAGTTGGAATATTTTTCATATTTCCACTATCTAAACCTTGTTTAATTGCTTCTTCTAAATAATCTTTACCTTGATATTCAACTTTTGTTATCCACGCAAGGTGGTTAAGCCCCATGTATTCTACAAAAGCTTCTTTAGGTAAATTTAATTGTCTTCTTACACTATCAACTGAATTAATTGGAACATTACATAAACCAATCATTTTAATTGGTGAATTATTAAGTACTGCTTCAGCAATCATACCACTTGGATTTGAAAAATTAATTAGCCATGCATCAGGACATAATTTTTCCATTCTTTTACAAATATCTAAAATAACAGGAATAGTTCTAAGTCCTTTAAAGAAGCCACCAATACCATTTGTTTCTTGACCTAATAAACCATATTTAGCTGGAATCTTTTCATCTTTAACTCTAGCTGGAAGTTTACCAACTCTAATTTGAGCACAAACAAATGATGCATCTTTAAGTGCTAAATCTAAATCTTTGGTTAGTACAACATCTGTATCCATTTCAGCATGTTTAAACATTCTTTGGCAAAGTCCACCAACGATGTTTAATTTTCTATCATCAATATCCATTAAATATAATTCTTTTAGTGGAATATCGTTTTTATGATTAATAAAACCTTCCATTAACTCTGGTGAGTAAGTGGAACCAGCTCCAATAATTGCAATCTTAATTCCTTCTTGCATAATTTACCTCTCTATTTATTTTCAATATCTCTATTAACTTCTTGAACACTTATTAATTCATACATCTTATCTGCATCTTCTTTTTTTGCATAATTAGATACATCTAATACTTTAATAGTAACTTCTCTTTTGAAATACTTAATCACAACAATATCATTTACTTTAACATCATAACTCGGTTTAACAGGGCGCCCATTAACGAACACCCTGCTTTCATCAGCTGCTTCATTAGCAACTGCTCTTCTCTTAATAATACGAGATACTTTTAAATATTTATCAATTCTCATATTCCATTGTTACTCATTATTTTGATTATCTTTTTGATTATCATCTTGATTATCATTTTGCTTTTGTTCTTGAGCTTGTTCGCTTGATTCTACTTTTGCTTCACTAGAATCAGCCTTTTTCTTAGCTTCTTCCATTGCAGCTAATTGTTTACGATAGATTTCTTGAAGTTCAGCTTCTTTTTCACGAGCAATTCTCTTCTCTTCGTCTTTTGCTTTCTTCTTTTCCCACCATTCAAGTTTTCCAGTATTAACAAGTTCGTAAATATCTTCTTTTGTTAGAGTTTCAATTTCCATTAAATGAGAAGCAACAAGTCTAACTAATACTTCATTATCTTGTAATACTTTCTTAGATTTAGCATAACATTCATCAATAATAGCTCTAACTTCATTATCAATTTCAAGTGCAACTTGGTCAGAGAAATTCTTATCAGACATATAATCTCTACCTAAGAAAACAGAACCAGACTTCTTTTCATATTGAACAGGTCCTAATCTACTCATACCATATTCAGTTACCATCGCACGAGCAATCTTAGTAGCTTTTTCAAAGTCATTATGAGCTCCTGTAGAAATATCACCAATAAACAATTCTTCACTTACTCTACCACCAAGAAGTCCTGTGATTTCATCTAATAATTGTGTCTTAGTATTAACAAAAGACTCTTTATCTGGTGTCATCATTGCATATCCACCAGCCATACCACGTGGTACAATTGTAACTTTTTGTACAGTTTCAGCATTATCTAACTTAACACCAATAATAGCATGACCAGATTCATGGAATGAAACCAATCTCTTATCTTCTTCACTATATTTTTTACTCTTCTTAGCAGGGCCCATCATAACTCTATCAATCGCTTCATCGATATCAAAAATCTTGATTTCTCTTCTATTTTCTCTTGCAGCAAGTAAAGCAGCTTCATTAAGTAAGTTTTCAATATCAGCTCCACTAAATCCAGGAGTACGCTTTGCAACATCCTCTAATGAAATTTTAGGAGATAATTTTTTATTTCTAGCATGAACTTGTAAAATAGCAATTCTTGCATTAACATCTGGATTAGACATTGTGATTTGTCTATCAAATCTACCAGGTCTTAAAAGAGCTGGATCTAATACATCAGGTCTATTTGTTGCGGCCATAACGATAATACCAGAATTATCACCAAATCCATCCATTTCAACAAGCAATTGATTCAATGTTTGTTCTCTTTCATCGTGTCCACCACCAAGACCAGCACCTCTTTGACGTCCTACTGCATCAATTTCATCAATAAATACGATACATTGAGCATTTTGCTTTGCTGTCTTAAACATATCTCTAACACGGCTAGCACCAACACCAACGAACATCTCAACGAAATCTGAACCTGAAATAGAATAGAATGGCACTTTAGCCTCACCTGCAACAGCTCTTGCAAGCAAAGTCTTACCAGTTCCTGGAGGACCCATTAAAAGAATACCTTTAGGAATTCTTGCTCCCATTTCATAATATTTCTTAGGATTCTTAAGGAAATCAATAATTTCCTTCATTTCTTCTTTTTCTTCATCAGCACCAGCAACATTATCAAATGTTGTTGTAGTTTGACGATTTAATTTAGCTCTACTCTTAGCAAAATCAAATGCTTGTTTATTAGAATTATTTGCTCCTCTAAACATGAATATTACTAAGAATATTAATCCACCAATTAAAAGCACAGTAGAAATAATACTGAACCAATCAACACTAGTATATTGAACATATTTAATTGTAACATTTAAATTTTTATCCTTAATAATACTAAAAACTTCCAAAGAAAGTTCTTCAGATATCACAACCGAATATTTAAGTGTTTCACCATTATCTTTCATTGTACCAGTGATTTTAACTAATGTAGCGTTTCCACCACTTCCAGCTGGCGTAATTTCCATAGTTTCAATCTTACCTTGTTCAAGGTTAGCCATAAATTTATTATAATTTAAAGTTTGAGTTCCTGTACCTCTAAAAAAGAAAACAATAATCAACACAGCCACTACAACAAAGACTAAAATAGCAACTATGTCTTTTGTATAATTCTTTTTCTGATTTTGTTTATTATTCATCATTCCTCCTATTCCTACTTACGATAAATCTCTTCCTTTAATATTCCAATATAAGGGAGATTTCTATATAGTTGATTGTAATCAAGTCCAAATCCAACCACGAACTTATTAGGAATTAAAAATCCACAATATTTAGGTTGAACATTTTTACGTACTCTGCCTTCAGGCTTATCAATCAAGGTACAAATTTCAATTGAAGCAGCCTTACGTTTTTTAAATAAATTGATAATACAATCAAGAGTAATACCTGTATCAACAATATCTTCAACAAAAATGATATGTTTACCAGAAACATCTGACTTAATATCTTTAATGATATTAACCACACCTGTTGAATGTGTATCTGCATAGCTACACACATCCATAAAGTCCATTTCCATATCACATTTAATAGATTTAATTAATTCAGCAAAGAAGGGAACAGAACCTCTAAGTAATCCAATCAATAAAGGTCTTTTACCTTTATATTCCTCAGTTATTTGTGTTCCTATTTCCTTACACTTATTAACAATCTCTTCATGAGTAATTAAAATACTGCTAACACAATCATCCATCTCTATTTTTTCTATACCCATTTCTTTAATCCTTCCCTTAATAATCTATTCAAAATCTTTCAAATAATTTGTTTTGATTATAATATTACAATTTTGATCATCTTTATATTCATTAAGAATATAACTTTTTCTCAATCCAAGAACCGCAATAATTCTATCCATTTTATCAACTAAAACTCTAACTTGTTCTCTTTTTGATAATGGAACTTTTAAATCAGTTAATAAATCATTAACTTTTTTACTTCCACCCTTTATAAGGATACGATCTCCATCTTGCTTTCCTCTTAAAATAAAAGGAAACATTGATTGATTATAACATATTATATCTTTATTTGAAACCTTAAAAGACTTTTTTTCATCAAGACTATCTATTTCAACAAAATGACTACCATCAATTTTATAATATCCAAAGTCATTTAAAACTATTTCATATGAATTATAATCATCTAGACTATCTAAGTATGTATTAAAAATAAATGTTAATTTATCATACTCTTTAATTATTAAAATATTCTTATAATTGATTTTTTTATTACCTGAAATACAAAACAATTTAAGTATTTCTTCAATATTTTTTCTACTAAATTTTTCTTCTTTTAATATTTCAAATAAACAATCAATTTTTATTTCATCATCTAATATAGAAAAATGCTTTAAATCTATAATAGTTTTATCTTTTCTTCTTTCACAATATTTATCAATAAATTCATCTCTTTCAAAAATAACACTATTGCATAGATTTATCATTTGCTTTTTATAACCATCAATAAATTCATCAATGTTATTTTTATTAACAGTAGAATTAACTAAATAATGTCTTACCTTATTTCTTGTATAATTATCTTCATTATTAGTGTAATCTTCAAAATATGTGTAATTATTAACTTTTGATAAGTTATATAAATCTTCTTTTAATATGTTAATAAATGGTCTAACAAAATATACATCTTTATTTTTTAAATAACTTATCTCTTTCAATCCACATAATGATTGAATTGAAGCATTTCTCATTTGTTCCATTATAATAGTTTCGATATCATCATTTTTGTGATGTGCTAAAAATATATATTTTGTGTTTTCTTTTTTGGCGACATCTAAAAAGAATTCGATTCTTTTTTTTCTAGCTTCTTCTTGAAAATTACTTCCAGAAAAATCTTCTTCTTGTAATTTTAAAACATAAAGCTTTAAATTCTTTGCATCACAATATCTTCTAATATATTCTTCTTCCACATCACTTTGTTTTCTCTTTCCATGATTGACATGGCAAACAACGATATCAAAATTAATCTCATTATCCCTTAAATATTCTAATTCATGAAGTAAGCAAATAGAATCAACACCACAAGACACAGCAACTAAAAATGTAGGTGTATTGTTATTAGTAATTATTTTCTTCACTACTTCTTTTACATCATTTCTAATTTTTGTAATGCAATCCATTCTTTTACTCCAAAATTAAATTAATTTGTTTTTATTTGTTTTTATTACCTAAATTTTGAGAAATAACGCCCAAAATTTAAGTTATAATCGATTAATGAATATTATTTTACAAATAGACAATACATTCATTAACCATATTTAAACAGATGTATTTTTTTATATAATTTAATTATAATTTATTATACATCAATATTATTACTTTTCCAATCACCTTAATTTAAATGATAAATAAATATTAATAATTATACTATAAGTAAATCCACAAGTAAGCAAAATCACAATACTTGTTAATAAAATATAAATATTTGTATTAAAAGAATTAACAAGTGAATGCATTAGCAGGAAAAGTAAAAACAATATTATTGATATCAAAAAGTCTCTTCTTAAAAATTTATTAATTCTTTTCCTTATTTCACTTTGAGCAAGCCCAAAAGAAAGATCTGTTTTAACTCTTTTATATTCATTTATCTCCTTAAGTAAATTAAGTGGCAAAAGGCATCCAACAATATATAACAATATATTTTTAATATGATCACTTGAATCCTTCAAAAATATGATTATTATGAAACCTAAAACAAGCTGAAATAATAAAAAGATTAAATAATTAGTTTTTCTTTTCATTGCTTCACCTCTTTAATTTTCAAAAAGTGCACATAATCCATTATTCTTTTATGATTTAAATATTGTTTCAATTTATCCTGATTTAAATCAGCATTACAGTTAATAATTAATGTGATTCCAAAGCTATTATTATTTATATATTCTAAAATATCGATATCAATTAATAAATCTAATATTTTCTTATCTAGATTAATATACATAATTATATTTGAATAACAGGATAAACCAAGTGCAAAAGCAAATAATACTTTACCTAATTTAGTTAACTTATCTTTTTTAAATTCTTTATATATTTTAAAATCTTTAATTAATGTTTTTAATTTATCTTGATCAACAGCTTTTTTATATCTAACAAGAAATTCTTCACATATTATCTTTTCATATAAAGTATTAAAATGTTGGTATTCTGAATTTAGATATATTCTATCCATATAATATTTTGTA
Organism: Bacilli bacterium; assembly: GCA_017450215.1. Classification (GTDB taxonomy): domain Bacteria; phylum Bacillota_I; class Bacilli_A; order ML615J-28; family CAG-698; genus RGIG3506. The sequence goes on from JAFSVH010000014.1 coordinate 41,359, forward strand.
TTATCATATACATCATTACAATTATAAAGAATATTTGTCTTTTTATGAAGTCCTGCCAAGTCTTCACTAAATAGATGTGAAAATGTTCTTGTTTTCTCTTCAACATTATCAAATACTAATATATTATTTTTATATAAATCTAATTTATTAATTTTTCTAATTTCATCATTTAGTATTTTTGCTTCTTCAAAATTAAAAGAGGCAAAGATATGACTATGATTGTAATTAAACAATTCTATCATTTGTGCCTCCTTTAATAATTCTAAATAATTATTATTTAATAATTATTTTTTAAATATTTTTTTAAATGTAATAATCAATTGCAATGGTATTTATTGTTACTTCACCTAAATACTTTTTCACAACATTACAATGATATTCATCTTTTTGATATCTATCTAGAGCATCTAAATCATCAACTAATACTTCTAAAACGACATCAAAGCTTCTTGGTGAATGTATTAAATCGATTCCAACTTCAAGTTGTTTAATTTCTTTTACTTTTCCATTCATTGATAATATAACTTCCCTTGCTTTTTCCATATTCTCAAGAGAATATTCTTTTAATTTAAAACAAACTACATGTTTAATCATTATCCAATTGCTCCTTCCATATTAAGTTGAATTAATCTATTTAGTTCTACAGCATATTCCATCGGTAATTCCTTTGCGAATGGTTCAATAAATCCCATAACAATCATTTGAAGAGCATCTTCTTTTTTGATGCCTCTACTCATTAAATAGAATAATTGATCTTCACTTACCTTAGAAACTGTTGCTTCATGTTCAATTCTTGATGTTTTATTATTTACCTCATTATGAGGGATTGTATCACTCTTTGATAAATTATCTAAAATTATTGTATCACATTCAATATGACTATTTGAATGACTGGCTTCTTTTCCAATCTTTACTTTGCCACGATAATTTACAACGCCACCCTCTCTACATATTGATTTTGAGATGATTTTGCTTGATGTATTAGGGGCAAGATGAATCATTTTGGCACCAGTATCTTGATATTGATTAGTTGATGCAAAAGCAATTGAGATTGTTACTCCCTTTGCTCCATTTCCTGCTAAAACACAAGCAGGATATTTCATATTAAGTGCACTACCAACATTACCATCAATCCATTCCATCAAAGCATTATCATAACATATTGCTCTTTTAGTTACTAAATTGACAATATTATTACTCCAGTTTTGAACTGTTGAATAACGGCAAGATGCATTTTTATGAATAAATATTTCAACAACAGCAGCATGAAGTGAATCTTTAGAGTAAATTGGCGCAGTACATCCTTCAACATAATGTACACTAGCACCTTCGTCAACAATAATCAATGTTCTTTCAAATTGACCCATAAGTTCAGAATTAATTCTGAAATAAGATTGTAGTGGTTTTTCTACTTTTACACCCTTTGGTACATAAATAAATGATCCACCACTCCATACAGCAGTATTTAATGCAGCAAATTTATTATCTGAATATGGGACAATTTTACCAAAATATTTCTTTACTAAATCTGGATATTTTTTAACAGCTGTATCAGTATCGCAGAAAATAACACCTAAATCTTCTAATTCTTTTAGATTATTATGATATACAACTTCTGATTCAAATTGAGTTGAAACACCAGCTAAATACTTCTTTTCTGCTTCTGGAATACCTATTTTATCAAAAGTATCTTTGATTTCTTTTGGCACATCATCCCAGCTTTTTTCAACAGCCTTACTAGATTTAATGTAATAAGTATATTCATCATAATTGATATCACTTAAATCAGGACCCCACTTTGGGTCTTTCGCTTTTTTAAAATGACTATATGCTTTAAGCCTTAAATCAAGCATCCAGTCAGGTTCATTTTTATAATTTGATATCTTTTTTACAACATCTTCATTTAGTCCTTTACCTGTGTCATATACATTTTCAACATCAGTTACAAAACCATATTTATAATCGATATCATTAATTATCTCTTTTAAGTCGCTGTTATCTTCAAGTACTTTATTTATATTTTTATCTATTACTTGTTCTTTATTTTTTTCGTTCATAGCATCATTCCTATAAAACTTTGTAAAAATTTAATTTTTTTATTTATGATTTAAAACAACTTCTTCAAGTGCCTTCCAAGGAAGAGCAGCGCATTTAATTCTAGCAGGATATTTACTAACTCCTTGATATACAAAAGCCTCTTCTAAAGCATCTTCATATTTAGTTAAGTCAGCATCACTCAAACTACCCATTAGCATTTCAAAGAAAACACGGATTAATTCACTTGCTTCCTCAATTGTTTTACCTTCTAACACTTCACACATTACAGATGCTGAAGAGCAACAAATCAAACATCCTTGACCAGAATGGCAAACATTCTTTAAAACACCATTTTCAATATTAGCTTCAATTGTAATATCATCGCCACATGAAGGATTAAATTTATGTGATGATTCCTTATATCCCATTAATCCTTTATTCCGCGGATTAGTATAATGATCCTTCATAACTTCACGATATAATCTTTCGATATCACTATTCATAGTGTACTCCTTTAAAAAGATATTCTTTAAAAGAAATCCTTGAAAAAATCTACAATATATTTTGTCTTTTTCACAAATCTATCGATATCATCTTTTGTATTATAGATACTTAAAGATGCTCTTAATGTTCCATTAACTTTTAAATGTTTGCTTAAAAGTTCAGCACAATGATGGCCTGCTCTTAAACATATTTCATCTTCATCATACATAGTTATTGCATCATGAGGATGACAATAATTGATATTAAAGCAAAGAATTGGTGAATCAGTACCTAGATTATAAATAGTTAATCCATCTACTTTTTTGATTTCATTAAATAAATAATCTCTCAATTCATTTTCCTTTTTTTGAATATTAATAAAACCAATTCTTTCGATAAAATCGATAGCTTCACCAAGTCCTATTACTTCAGCAATAGCTGGAGTTCCAACTTCATATCTATGTGGTGTATCCTTAAGCAAGATTTCTTCTTTACTTGCTGTATCCATCATATCACCGCCATAATATACTGGATCTAATTGCTTTAGATATTTTTCTTTTCCATACATTACACCAACACCAGTTGGCCCAAACATCTTATGTCCTGAAAAAGCAAAGAAATCCATATCAATTTCTTTAACATCAATTTTGAAATGTTGAACGGCTTGAGCTCCATCTACTATAGTAATAATTCCTCTTTTTTTACATTCTTCTATAATTGGTTTAATATCTGTAACATAACCTAATACATTTGATACTAATGTTATTGCTAAAACCTTAGTGTTCTCTTTTAAAGCTTTTTTAAAATTATCAAAGGTAATTCGATTATTTTCATCTAATTCAATATAATCAACTTTAAAATTTTTCTTCTTTGAAGCGTGAATCCATGGTAAAACTGATGAATGATGTTCAAGCTCAGTTGTAAGCACAATATCATCTTCTTTTAAATCATCAACTAACATTAAACATATTTCATTTAATGCTTCACTTACATTTTTAGTAAATACTACTTCATTTTCTTTCGCATTAATAAATTTAGCAACTTTGCTTCTTGCAATATCAAATTCATTTGACGCTTTAAAACTAAGTTCATAGACACCACGATGAATATTAACACCATACATATTATAATATTCATTCATCTTATCTAGAACACATCTTGGCTTTAAAGATGTAGCACCACTATCCATATAACAAAGTGTTGGATGATTTTTAAATATATCAAATTCCCCTTTTATATTTTGAATATCAATCTTGTTTTCCATTATTTTCACCCTTTATAAAATTAATCATATTTTTTTAAAAATAATTTCACTTATATAATTTGTTAATTCTTCATCCTCTTTCACAAAGCTAATAACAGGCTCTATATAGCCATAGACGATCAATTTAACTGCATCATTCTTTTCGATTCCTCTACTCATCAAATAGAATAAATCAGCTTCATCAATTGCACCGACACCAGCACCATGACCTGCTTTACAATCATATTCATCAATATGTAAAACAGGATTAGCAATAATATTAGATTTTTCATCCAATAATATTCCTTTTATCTTTTGATTTAAATCAGTCTCAATAGCATCTTTTTTAATTATTCCATCAGTATTAATAACGATGAATGAATCACTATTACAAATTGCATTATTTCTCATTTGAGAAATAGAGCTTTTAGCTAAGTGATGAACTTTGTACGTGAATTCTTGGTCCTTTTTAGTATTATTAATCAAAGTATTATATTGATTTAATTTACTAAATTTATCAAACAAATAAACATTACAATTAAATCTATATTCATCTTCATTAGCCATTAGATTATATAAATTAACATTTGCCCTTGAATCAATATAAACATTCATTTTGTGTTCAATTGATTTCTCACATCTTGAAAAACTAAAATAATCTAGTTTAGCGCGATCATTAACTAATATTTCATTTAATATATGAGATTTAATATCTACTCTTGTATAAATATCAATTATCTTTACTTCGATTTTAGGATCAATTTCAAATGAAAAAGTGACTGTTGCTTCATCATCATTTAAATGAATTAATTTAAGTTGTAGTGGCTTATGAATTTTCACATTAACATTAAACTTTGCATTTTTAATCAATTTTTTTTCAGCATCACATCTTTCGACTTCGCAGATATCTCTTGGATCTAAGCTTTCATCTAAAGACACTTCAACATCTTCCTCATTTAATATGTTTTCCCTGATTGGTTTACCATCATTAAAGATAATATAATTTTCACTTTCTTTGTAGATTTTAGAAAACTCATCAATGTGCTCTCTAAAGTATTTCATTATAATCTTTCCTTTTACTTCTTTTCACTATTATTTGTATTTAAGGCGCAAGAACCAAGGCTAACTGAACGAGTTAAATATTCTTGATTAATTTTTGGATCAATTCCAAGCTCTGCTTTAATCCAGTCATATCCTTCTTGATCAATCTTTTGAATTAATTCTTTTCCACCGCTTAAAACAATTCTACCATCAACCATAATATGAACATGATCAACATTAATATAATCAAGTAATCTTTGATAATGTGTAATGATTAATGAACAGAAGTTTTCGCCTTTCATTGCATCAACATTTTCACCGACTATTTTTAATGCATCAACATCTAAACCTGAATCAATTTCATCAAGAATAGCAAAATTAGGCTTCAACATCTTCATTTGAAGAATTTCATTTCTCTTTTTCTCGCCACCACTAAATCCTTCATTAATGTAACGATGTGGAAGATCAGAATTCATCTTAAGTTCACTAACGCTTTTTTCCATTTCTTTGATGAACTTAAAAAGTGAAATATGTTTATCTTTTCCAAGACGTACTTGCATAGCACTTTTAATGAAATCAGAATTAGTTATACCTTGAATTTCATTAGGATATTGCATTGCAAGGAAAATACCTTTTCTACTTCTTTCATCAACACTCATAGTAAGAACATCTTCACCATCTAATGTGATTTCTCCTTGCGTAACAATATAACGAGGATCTCCCATAATAACAGATGCAAGTGTAGACTTTCCTGTTCCATTTGGTCCCATTATTGCATGCATTTCTCCTGTATTTAATTCTAAATTAACACCCTTTAATATTTCAATGCTTGTAGTCTTATTATTTTCAACATTTTCTTTTGTTTCTACGTTTACGTGTAAATCCTTGATAACTAATTTCATATCATTCACCTCTACATTTTCATTTTAGCATTATTTATTTTTTTTTGCATTTAATATGCATATTTTTATTATGAATACATTATTCACAATTTAAAAAAATTCCAGTCTTTTTTAGACTGGAATATCTATTTATTCTTTATCTTTAATAACAATATTAGTTTGGTAAAAAGCATCGCTTGTATTTCTAACATCCGTATTAAATGCAGTTTCTCCGCCTTTATATATAATATTTAAATCGCCCAAAAAACCAAAAGATGTCATTCCTAGCTGTTTCACACTCGATAAATCAATTTCATTTATATTGGTCTGTGAAAATGCAAAATCTTCAATAATTTTTATATTGTCATTTAGTATTACGTTTGTTAAATCTTCACAACTTTGAAAAGCACCATAAGGTATTGTATTAAAATTTACAAATGATAAATCAGCTGACTTTAACTTAGATGTTGCAAAAGCATTACCAAAAATTCCACAAACTGATGAAAAATCAAAAGATTCTATCTTTGTTGCAACAAACGAACCGCCATAAATATATTTTAATTCACCTTCAATATTTACTTCTTTCAAATTTTCAGCGTGCTCAAAAATTGAATAAACAGAATCAATATTCTTAGGAAGATTAATTTTTTCAATTTTTGAAATTGTAAATGCCTTCTCACCAATAAATAACAAATCATCATTCAATTTAATCTCTTTTAATCCATTAACATTATAAAATGCACCAGCATCAATATATTTTAAATTATCATTAATTAATAGACTTTCCAACATTTTATCTTTAAAAGCTAATTCACCTACAACAACACATCGAGAATTAATATTAACATTTGATACATTATCGCTACAAGAAACAAGTGCATAATACTTATTATTTGATGAGCCCAAATAATAACAGCCATCATCTTCTTTATATTTGATTTTGTCTTTTACTTCATTAAAACCTTTAACACTTATTACATTATTATTTAATATAACAGATAATATGTGATTTGATTTAATATTTCCAAGTTCAACAAATTTACAATTTTTATGAATAGCAATTTTATTAGCATCATCACATGGGCCATAATAATACAAATATGGATTTGTCTTACTTCCCAAGTACTTACCTGATTTATAAATATTAAATTCTATATCTTCCACTACATTTGGCCTAAACTCTAAATCAATATATTTAATATCATTAGGCAATATGATTTTTTTGGTAGGTCTAATAATTCGTGCTGATAAATAGTCCATAGAATCAGGAAAAACAATGTTCTCAGATGTATTGTATAATGATACATTATACATACTTTTAAGTTTGTATTCATTGCCATCCTTTATAAAAATATCTGGAATATTTAATTCTAATGTATTACTTTCTTCTTCAATATATGAATTAATGATTGTGCAATTATTATCATAATAATATACCGGGAATTTAAGATTTTCGGTATCAGCATCAATTTTATATATTTGATCTCTATTTGATGTAACACTAATTTCACAACTTACTAATACTAATAGAAATATGCATAATATTAAGCAAATTTTTTTATTCTCCACGTATTATACCCCCTGGATTCTTAGTTGTGAAATATCCACAAACAACGCATTCATAACCACCTAGTACAGCTCTATAAATGTGGCTCTCATTATAAATGTTTCCACAAAAATTGCATTCCAACTTATGTATATTCAAGTTGTAAATACCATTATAAACATAATCATGTGGGCAATAATTGACTATGTGCGAGCAATTAATACATCTATAACTATTATTTTCTAGGATATAATTATGATGTGTAAATACACTTAAATTACAAGCATTACATACTCGGTTATGATTAAAATCGTTGCCCGTTATTTCATAGTATGTTTGAGATTCATGATGACAAACATAATATCCACATGGACAAAACGTCCCAGTACATTCACCTTTCTCCCATTGATAATTACTTGAATGAGAATGATTACCCAAATATTCAATTGTCATTGCATCATCAAACAGTATATTATTTAAAAGAATAATATGATACCCATTATTCCAACCACTATGTGCCATGAAAATATCATTTTTGTACCCAAACACAACCACATCATGAACAAAACTATAATGGTTATTATTATACTCAAAATAAAGCATACATGTAATTACAGGTATTCCTGAATCTACTTTATCTTTTATGAAATTACCCACACCAGGTGTTGACTGATAATCGCATATATAATTTGTATTATCATAAATGTAATCATCTGCAAAACTTTCAAAAACATCTATAATATTGTTAGCTGATGAGGGATAACTATTAAAAATAGAATAACCATAATTCATTAATAACAACTTAAGTGAATCACTAGTTGTTGGACTATACGGCCAATATGAAGTATTTAAATTCGCATTTACAGGCAAATATGTGTTATTTATTGACATTTTATACATAATTTGACAATCAATGCCATTAATAAGCATAGAGTCTGGTAACGTATCATCACTTTTATATGTATCTAAATACCCTAATAAAATTGATAAAGCAACATATCCACAAGAATTTTCATTATTGTTAGGATAAAACCACAGATTTTTGAAATATAAATCATCATTTATTAAAACAAATCCATCTTCATCAACATAAGAGTTGTCCCCCGCTTTACTATTTCTCTGTTGCATTGATTGAATTGTAACTCGTTCTTCTATTTTTTTCCTAAATTCAATATTTTCATCATTTAAATGGTTGATATCATATATGTTACAGTTTAAAATATCAATGCACTTGTCATCAATTAAATTAAAATAATTACCATAACCAAGATATCTAGCATTTTTTGTATCAATGAGGCAAAAAGGATTGTTGCCATCAATGCTACCCTCAATGAACAAATCACTTTTCCCATCCCATAACATATATCCACTCGGATTTAAATCACAAACAAAATAATCATTGCCTAAAAGGTCATTGATAGTTTTACACTCTTTAATTTCATATTCTTTTCCATAATATTCGTGAACAAACGCTTGCATTTTATCACTCACAATTAAATATTTTTTTGCCTTAACATAATTGGAATTAGATAAAGCAAGCATAAGAAACAAAATAATAAAAACGACACACAAAACAGTCTTTTTCAAATTCTTCCCGAAAAACAAAAAACCTTCCTCCTATTTAGTATTTTCATGAATTCATAAAACATTAACAATATTATCCATATCATAATATGCTTTAGTATCGCAATAAATTTCAAAAATCTTTTTACAATGAAAAATACAAATAAAAATTTACAAATTATGAATTTAAATAATATAGTACTTACTTTCAGTAAATTCAACTTCAGCATACCATATGATAAAAAGATTGGCAAGACAAATTAATAAAATATTACTGAAATTTTATTAAGCAATAATTATCATCAAGCGTTTCGATAGAAATACTAATGTTTACATCACTTCCATCGCTCCATTTAAGACTGTTAATTTCACCAAGTTTGAATAAATCACTATTTGTGCTATTACCACCTCTAGAAATATTATCTTTACCATCGGCTTCAATAAGTTCAATTAATTTTACTTTAGATGAAGCATTATTATTTTTTGTCATATCCCATACACTTGCTACTTCACTATCGGTTATGGCTGCTGAAACATGATATAAAACAACACCAGGAATACTGAATAATCCTCCATATCCAGCTTCTAATTTGTTTAACCCATCTGGAGTATAAAAACTCAAAATATAATATTCATCATAAAATGTATTATTACATTGTTTGCATAAGATGATTGCATCACCACTATCTTGGAATTTTCTTAATTTGATTATTTTATTAATATCACTTGCTTCATCTATAACTTCAGGTGTAATCCAATTTAGGATAGTTTTTGAATATGGATTGTGATCACCAACATTATTATCCATCATATCACATCCACCAAGACCACCCATATTATAATAATCGCTATCATCATAATCATAATAATCGTCTAAACCAAATAAATGACCAGTCTCATGAATAAATGTTTCGCAATTATATTTTATTTTTGCACCACTTCTTGGTTCTTCAAATAAGAAGTCATATCCAATAAAGCAATAAAAATTCGCTTCAACATTGTCATAATATTCGTAATCTTTTGTAAAATACTGATCAGTGAATGCCCACCAAATTGAATCACTGTCATATTCAACATGATGTGAATAAACAAGATAAATAGCATCAATATAAGTATCTCCATCACTATCATATTCATCATAATTAATTGATGAATCAAAATATTCAAGTGCTCCTTTAATTATTTCATTTATTCCTTCACCATTATCTTGATAAGCAAAATAAGATGCTCTTTTATTAGTATGATATACATCAGTTACGAATCCATCAATAGTAAGCTTACCATATGATGATTTTTGATAATAAGATTTTAGACTTTCCCATCCAGTCTCATACCCAGAACCAAATAAAGCGGTCTCAAGCACTTCTTTCATATCATTTTCAGCTTTATAATCACTAAAATCAACCGGAATTACTAAGGCTTTAACTGTACCAATTGAGTTGAATCCTCGTGTTACGCCTTCATTATTATTAACTGTTTTTATTATATCATTAAGCCTAGTCCAAGAAGTAAATAATTCATTATTAATCAAATCATTTGCATTTTTATCAATAATTTTTGCATATAATATTTTATTTCCATAGCTTCTTATACTTAAATATTTAATTTCATTACCACTAAAATTACTATTAAAATACCAACCCTCAAATCCTTCAACATCCAGCTTAGGAAGTACTACTTCATTCCCGCTTATGTATTTATTAGGATTAATCTCTACTTCTTTGTTATTAAGATAATATTTTATATTATATTCAATCCCTGCAAAGCTTATCTCTTCTTGGCTAACTTTATAACAAGATGATAAAAAGAGAAGGAAAAATAAAGCAATAAAAAACATCATTCTTTTAAATTTAATATTTATCATTTTAATACCTCCTCTTTATATTTTTAATTAAACTGTGAATAATACAATTCTTTATAAAATCCATTCTTTGCTAATAATTCTTCATGTCTTCCTTTTTCTATAATCTTACCATTATTAACAACTAATATTAAATCAGCATTTTGAATTGTACTTAATCTATGAGCAATAATAAAGCAAGTTTTACCTTTCATCAATTCTTTCATTGCATCCTGAATCTTAATTTCAGTTTGTGTGTCAACATTACTAGTTGCTTCATCTAATATTAGCATCTTCTTATCTAGTAACATTGCTCTTGCAATAGTTAGAAGTTGTTTTTGACCTTTTGATATATTAGTTCCACCTTCAATTAATATAGTATCATAACCTTTAGGTAAATGCATAATAAAATTATGAATTTTTGCTGCTTTACAAACTTTTATTACATCTTCAAGTGTTGCATCTTTTTTACCATAACTCACATTTTCATATACACTACCATGGAATAACCAAGTATCTTGTAATACCATTGTATAATTATTTCTTAAGCTTTCTCTCTTTATATCACTAATGTTAATACCATCAACTGCGATTTCACCTGAATCAATATCATAAAAGCGCATCAATAAATTAACAATGGTAGTTTTTCCCGCTCCAGTTGGTCCAACAATTGCAACCACTTCACCAGACTTAACATCAAAGCTTAAATCATCAATTATTGTTCTTGATTTATCATAACCAAATGTTACATTCTTAAATTTCACATCCCCATTAGCATTTAATTCAGTTGCTAAAGGCTTATCACTTGGTTCTGGATCTTCATCAATTAAATTAAATACTCTTTCACTAGCAGCTAATGCAGATTGCAAGTCAACAAAGATATTAGCAATTTCATTAATAGGTCCACTAAATTTTCTTGAATATAAAACAAAGGAACCCATATCACCTAAAGAAATCATATTATAAAGTGCTAAAATTGTACCAAATATACATACTAATGTAAGTGATAAATTATTAATAAAATTAACACCAGGACCAGTAATTGAACCGTAATATTCAGCCCTATAAGCTGCTTTTGTTGCATTTTCATTATAGCCATCAAAGTCATAATTGATTCTATCTTCTTGAACATATGCTTTAATTGTCTTATTTCCTGTAATCATCTCTTCAGCATAACCATTCATTTCACCTAAAGTAATTGATCTTTTCTTAAAGAACACTCCTGTTTTCTTAAGCATAAATCTAGTGAATAGTAAAGATAAAGGAATGGTAACAGCAAACACTAAAACCAAAATTGGTTTTATCGTTAGCATCATAATAAGAGAAACCACAATTGTAATGAATGATGTAAATATACTAATGACATCACTTGAAAGTGAAGTATTAATTGTATCAATATCATATGACATTTTACTAATGATATCACCTACTTGATTAGTATCAAAATATGAAACTTTCAGTATTTGAATCTTTGCGAAAGCATCTTCCCTCATTTTATATACTACTTTCTTACCAATTTTAATCATTAATCTTGATAATATATAACTAAGGATCGCACTTAATACATAAAATGCCGCCATTAATCCAGCCATCAAGAATACTGTATCAAAATCGACATAATGTTCTTCAAATTCATTAACCGTGTCCATTGCATCAATTGCTTTACCAAGCAACTTTGGACCAATTAATGAAAATGAATTTGATGTAATTGTTAATATTAAAGCAAGGAACAAATGACCTTTAAATTTATAAAGATATTGCCATAATCTCTTTATAGCATATTTAATATCTTTTGGCTTTTGTTCGTTTCCTCTTTTACCAATTCTACCCATTCTATTATTCATGCATTCCACCTCCCATTTGAGAGATATAAATGCTTCTATATTCATCAACACTTTCCATTAATTCTTTATGAGTGCCAATTCCTAGAATGCGTCCATCTTCTATCATTAAAATTTTATCACAATTGATAATTGAAGAAATTCTTTGAGCAATGATTATTGTACTAATATCACTATAATTATTCTTAATATTATTTCTTAAAATACTATCAGTTTTATAATCTAATGCACTAGTTGCATCATCTAAAATTAAACAATCAAAACTTCCAGCTAAAGCTCGCGAAATAAAGATTCTTTGCTTTTGACCACCACTAATATTTGTTCCTTTTGGTGAAAGAAGATAATCATAACCATCTTCATGATTCAAAATAAACTTTTCGGCAAGGCTATTTCTACTTGCTTTAATGACATCATCATAGCTAACATCACGACCAAATTTAATATTATTTAAAACAGTATCAGTAAATATTGTATCATTTTGAAAGCAAGTACCAAACATATTACGTAAGCTGCTCGTATTAATCTCATTTATATCAACACCTTTAATATAAATGTTTCCTTCCTTCACATCATAAAATTTCATAAGTAAACTAATGATTGTTGACTTGCCACAGCCAGTTGGACCAATGATACCAAAAGATTCATTTTTATTAATTCTAAAACTAATATTTGAAAGCACATTTTCTTCGCTTGTATCATTATATTTAAAACTAACATCTTTAAATTCAATTAAAGGATTATCGTTATCTTCGATATCAGATACTTTAATTTTATCTACTGTATCATCTAAAGTAGGAACACTAAATACATAATCAATACGCATTGCTGAAGCGGCAGAACGAGAGAATGTAACAAATATTCTTGTAATTGTAAGGCAAGCATTAAGAATGATTGTGAAATAAGTCGTAAAAGAAATGATTTTACCAACACCAACAGCTGCATTGCTTACTCTAAAAGCACCAACAACAACCACAAACACTAAACCCATATTAAGTAGTGCACTCATAATAGGGCTTAATTTTGCCATAGCATTTCCTGATTTTATTTCCAAATCCATTACTTGCTTATTAATCTTACCAAATTTCTCTTTTTCATATTCATTCTTTGATAATGCTTTTATTACTCTTATTCCTGTAACATTTTCTCTAATCTCAGTAACCATTAAATCTAAAGTATTTTGAACTTTAGTAAATAGTGGAATTGCTTTTTTAGTAATTAAATATGATAACAAAATAATAAATGGCAAAATAGCAACTAAAATTAGGGTTAATGTTAGATCTTGAAAAGCAGTAATAATGACTCCACCAATCAATAATATTGGTGCACGAACACCAATACGCTGCATCATACCAACCATATGATGAACATTGTAGGTATCAGTTGTCATTCTAGATATTAATGATGGCATCGTGATTTCATCATATTGAGATGAACTTAATGTGTTTATTTTTTCAAACAAATCATGTCTTAAATTCGTAGTAAACAATTTACAAATATAAGATGCCATCTGATTAGCCCATACATTAAATAAAAAGCAAATAATTGATGAAGCAATCATTGCTAATCCATATATTATTACTAGCCTTAAGTCTTTTGTTGGAAGAATTTCATCAATTATATATGACAATAGATATGGAATAACTAAATCAGCAAGTGTTCCAATCAATTTAATTGTGAAGCCTATAAGCAATCTTAGTTTATAAGGTTTTAAATATCTAATAATAAGTTTCATTTTTTTGTCCTTTGCATCAATTATACTACAGATAAATAGATTTCTAAATAAAAAAGAAAAAAAAGAAGCTATAGCTTTAAATATACTATAGCCTCTTTATATTTAATATTATAAATTAATATTTATTATTTTGCTTCTCCACTATAATCCATAGCTAAATAACGTTGATACATTCTGTATCTTCTTTGAGCTTCAGCTTTATTTACTTGTAATAAGTAAGCAGCTTTATCTGGATTAACACTTGTTAATTGAGCATAACGAGTTTCAGTCATTAGATGATCATTATATTTATCCCAATCTGGTTCCTTAGAATCGATTTGTAATGGGTTCTTTCCTTGCTCAGCTAATCTTGGGTCAAATCTTAATAATGTCCAATAACCACATTCAACAGCAAGTTTTGCTTGTTCTTGTGATTTAGCCATATTTCCTTTAACCTTTAATCCGTGGTTAATACATGGAGCATATGCAATGATGATAGATGGTCCATCATAACTTTCAGCTTCTTTAATAGCCTTTAACATTTGAGCAGGAGATGCACCATGTGCAATGTATGCAACATAAACATGACCATAACTCATAGCGATAGCAGCTAAATCTTTCTTCTTTCCAGCCTTTCCACTAGCAGCAAATTTTGCAATTGCAGCAGTTGGTGAAGATTTAGATGCTTGTCCACCAGTATTAGAATATACTTCTGTATCAATTACTAAAATATTAACATCTTCTTGATTAGCGATAACATGATCTAGTCCGCCATATCCAATATCATATGCCCAACCATCACCACCGATAATCCATTGAGAACGTTTAACGATGTAATCTTTTAATTCTAATACTTCTTTAGCACCAGCATATTCTTTTCCTTCAAGTAATGGAACGATTTCTTTTGCAACTTTCTTAGTTACTTCGCCACTCTTTCTGTTTTCAATCCATAATTTAGCAAGTTCAGCAACTTTTTCATCGCCAGATTCAACTAATTTTTCCATACCATCTTGAACTCTACTTCTCAATGTTTCAGTAGCCATTCTCATACCAAATCCAAATTCAGCATTATCTTCGAATAATGAATTAGCCCAAGCTGGACCATGTCCTTCTTCGTTCTTGCAATATGGACTTGCAGGATAAGATCCACCATAGATTGATGAACAACCAGTTGCATTAGCAACAATCATTCTATCACCAAATAATTGAGTGATTAATTTAACATATGGAGTTTCACCACATCCACCACAAGCTCCACTAAATTCAAATAATGGTTGAGCGAATTGTGAATTCTTTGGATTAGCTGTGATATCAACTAAATCTGTCTTATATGAAACATTGTTGAAGAAGTATTCAGAATCTTTATAAACACCTTCATGATGTAATTCATCAACATTAACAAGTGACAATGCTTTCTTAACTGTACCATCAGCTTGCTTCTTTCCTGGACATTGGTTAACACAAACACCACAACCAGTACAATCTGCAGCTGAAATAGCGATTGTGAATTTAACACTTTCTAAGCCTTTACCAACAGCCTTCAAATATTGAGTACTCTTTGGAGCTTTAGCTTCTTCTTCAGCATTAACTAAGAATGGTCTAATTACTGCATGTGGACAAGAGAATGAACATAAGTTACATTGAATACAACTTGTGCTATCCCATTTTGGAACGAATGTAGAAATTTCACGTTTTTCATATGCAGTAGTACCACTAATCATCTTACCATCTTCATATCCTAAGAATGCAGAAACTGGAAGATCATAACCTTTAACAGCATTGATTGGATTAGCAATCTTCTTGATGAATTCTGGTAAATCTTCTCTTTCTTTCTTTTCTTCTTTTGGAAGATTAGCCCATTCTGGTTTAACTTCAACTTCGATTAAGCCTTCAGCACCTTTATCAATAGCAGTGTAGTTAAGTTGAACAATAGCATCACCTTTCTTAGCATATGATTTATAAGCATATTTCTTCATTAATTCTTGAGCAGTTTCATAAGGCATAATTTGCTCATTAAGTTTGAAGAATGCAGATTGCATAATAGTATTAGTTCTATTTCCTAAACCAATTTCTCTAGCTAAATCAATAGCATCGATTAAGAAGAACTTAGCATGCTTCTTAGCAAGCATAGCTTTAAAGCTGTTTGGTAAGAATTCAACAAGTTCATCAACAGGTTTAGTTGAGTTAAGTAAGAATGTTCCACCATCTTTTAATTGACTTAACATATCATATTTCTCACAATATGTATCAAGTGAGCATGAAACAAAGTCAGCAGTTGTAACTAAATAAGTAGATCTAATTGGATCTGGACTAAATCTTAAATGACTTCTTGTAACACCACCAGATTTCTTTGAGTCATATGCAAAATAAGCTTGTGCATAATTATCAGTATTATCACCAATCAACTTAATAGTACTCTTATTAGCACCTACTGTACCATCACTACCTAAGCCCCAGAAAATTAATTGACTAGCTTTTTCACCAGCAACATTAATTTCTTCTTCAAGTGGTAAGCTTAAGAATGTAACATCATCATTAATACCAATTGTGAAATGATCTTTTGGTTCAGCTAATGTTAAGTTCTTATAAACTGCAAAAATTTGAGCTGGAGTAGTATCTTTACTACTTAAACCATATCTACCACCAACGATTAATGGTGCATCTTCAACGCCATAGAATGCAGCTTTAACATCTAAATATAGAGGTTCGCCTAAAGCACCATTTTCTTTTGTTCTATCTAATACAGCAATTCTCTTAACAGTCTTTGGTAAAACCTTTAATAAATATTCAACAGAGAATGGACGATATAAGTGAACATTAATAGCACCAACTTTTTCACCTCTAGCTACTTTATAATCAACTACTTCATTGATACATTCATTAACAGAACCCATAGAAATAATTACATCAGTAGCATCTTTTGCTCCATAATAGTTAAATGGATGATATTCTCTACCAGTTGCTTTTGAAATTTCATCCATATAGAAACTAACAACATCAGCAACTTTTTCATAATATTTATTTTGAGCTTCTCTTCCTTGGAAGTAAACATCATCGTTTTGAGCAGAACCTTTTTCTACTGGATTATTAGGATTTAATGCTCTATCTCTAAACTTCTTTACAGCTTCTCTATCTAATAATTTATCAAATACTGCATAATCCATAACTTCTACTTTTTGAATTTCATGACTTGTTCTAAATCCATCAAAGAAATGTAAGAATGGAATACTAGATTTGATTGATGCTAAATGAGCAACACCAGCTAAGTCCATAATTTCTTGAACACTTGAAGTTGCAAGCATAGCATAACCTGTTTGACGACATGCCATAACGTCTTGATGATCACCAAAAATTGATAATGCATGAGTAGCAAGAGATCTTGCTGAAACATGGATAACATTTGGTAATAATTCACCAGCGATCTTGTACATGTTAGGAATCTTTAATAATAATCCTTGTGAAGCAGTGTAAGTAGTAGTTAAAGCACCTGCTTGTAATGAACCATGAACTGATCCAGCTGCTCCTGCTTCTGATTCCATTTCAACAACCTTAACAGGTGTACCAAATAAGTTTTTAACAGTTCCTTTACTTGCCCAGTCATCAGTATATTCAGCCATTGGGCTAGAAGGAGTGATAGGATAAATACAAGCTACTTCAGTAAAAGCATATGAGGCCCAAGCTGCAGCTTGATTTCCATCCATTGATTGAAATTTTTTTGCCATTTTATTTTTCCTCCGTATAATCCATAAAAACAATAGCACCAAAATTACTTGGTTTGTTTATTATAGGTTTCTTAAAACCATACGCAACCATTATACTATATCAAACCTAAAAAGTTAAGTATTTTTTAAAAATCATATTTCAAAAGAAAAAAGGGACATTGTTTATGTCCCCTTTTGAATTCAAAATTATTTCAAAATAGATAATTTTGAATGAATTGCTTCAATCAATTCACCAGTAGAATCACTACCATAATCCCACCACATAATACCTGCAACACCTTTAGAAACAACATAATCACATTTTGCTTCTAATGATCTAGGATTATCATATGTAATGAATGTATTACTAGCAGTATCATAACAATATGCAGCATAAGCTTTACTATCCCAATATTCTTTACATGTTGATAAAGACAAATAACTATTCTTAACTCCACCATAAGTAATAGATACCCACTTTGAATCTGTAGCTGGTGATACATTCAAATAATTACTTCCAGATATCTTTCTAGTTTCTATCATTCTTCCGTAGAAAGCAGCACCAATAACAATCTTATTTAGTGGTACACCTAATGATTTACCATTAAAGTTATTAACTGTTTCATTAATGCTACAACCACTAACAGTACCAGAACCAGTATTAGCATATAGTGCTGCATGATGTGTAGTATTATTACCTTGCATATCATAACTCATTAAATTGATGTAATCTAAATAATTTTGTGAATTCTTCAAATCAAAGCAAGGATATGTGTAAGGACCAGCAGGAATAGCAGATGTTACTAAATCTTCTGGGTTATTCTCCTTCACTTGCTCATATATATCTTTCATTAACAATGTATAATTTGCTTTTGATGAAGTTGTTGGATATTCCCAGTCAATATCAACACCAGCAAAGCCATATTTGTTAATAGCTTCTACAATGTTTCTAGCAAATTTTTTCCTAAGTGCAGGACTTGAAGCAATGGCTTCAAATACACTTGGATCGCTTGGAGGGCCGACTGTAATGATAACTCTAACACCTGCATCTCTTGCAGCTTGTTTGAATTTTTCGTATGCATTAACATAGCTTACTGTTAAAACTAATTCACCATTTGCTTTAGCTTCAGCAAAAGCTAAATTAATAATATCAGCAGTTTCAAGTAATATCTCATCTACACCACGTCTACCCATATTTGCAGTATAACAATAAGATGTAATAACAGATTTTGAAATATCTTTATATATATCTTCCTTTAATATTATATTATATGTTCCTGTAATCTTTTTACCTTGATATGTAATCTTAGATGTAATACTTACATTCAAGTTTTCTCTTGTTCTTGTAACAACACCATTACTTGCAACTTGTGGCTTATCACTAATCCATTCAATAGTAGCTCCATAGAATGGATCATTACTCAATAATGGTAGATTTTCATATACTGTTTTACCATCTAATAGTTCCATATAATAATCTACTAATTGATTCAATGCATTATCTACTTCATTTGTTGCTTCGTTTCCAGCTACAAACTTACCATATAATGTTCTATTTGCATATTTAGCTGTATCAATACATTCTATTTTCTCACCAGTGTATTCTTTTGTTTCATACCATCCTTCAAATACAAAGCCAATCTTATCAACATTAGCATATGGTCCTTGTGAACCCATTTTATATACAACTGTTTGAATATTAGTATCACTAATATAGAATTTAGAAGAAATATATAAAATTGGATGTAATTCTATATCTTCAGTATATTTATAAATATCTGATTCAAATACTCTCTTACCATTATATTCCCAACCTATAAATGTACAATTAATTATTGAAATAGAAGGGAAGTCGCCATATTCTGAATCATATTTAACCTTGATATTCTTTGAAGAATCAAAAGTAGCAAAGCTTACAACATATTCATTTGGGTCAAACCAAGCATAAACAGCATTAGATCTATTAAGATTACTAAAATCAAATTCTTTTTCATGAGATGGATTAGTGTACCAACCCTTAAAAGTGTAACCTTCTTTTTCAGGTGTATATGGTTCAACTTGTGATCCTTCTACAACACTAGCAGTTTTTAATGTGATATCACCATCTTTATAAACAATATTGTATACTTCAATTTTTTCCCAATTTGCTTCTAAGAAATGTTCAGCATCAAATGTAGCTTTATCAGTATATTCGTTTTCGTTTTCATCAAGCCATGAAATAAAGCGATAACCATCACGATTTACTTCAGGTAAGTCAGCTTCTACACCTTTTGGAAACATTACTGAAAAATCGTCAATTCCACTTCCAGAGAAATATATTTCTACTCCATCAACCCATTTTGCTTTTAATTTAATGCTTTTTGTGATTGTTGAAGAAAAATCAAATAATGAATCATTTAAATACCAGCCTGCAAAGCATTGTCCTGCTTTAGTAGGATCAGCTGGCTTTTCAATTTTTCCACTCTCTTCTAAAACTATTTTCTCAACATTAGATCCACCATTACTGTCAAATGAAATTGTGATATTACTGTCACATCCACATAAAACAAATAACATTATTAAACATATAAATAAAATTATTTTTTTCATATCTTCTTCTCACTTTCTTTTACCATTATACCAAAACTTTGCTTATATAACAATAAGATGACACTAATATTTTAATTAGTGTCATCTAAATTATTAATTTGCTGCTTCTAATATGACTTGATTAAATCCGATATTTCCTCCACCGCTCTTAACCATTTCAATTGTTACATAGCAAATATTATTTCCTTTTAATGTGAATTCTAATGTTTTTGCATTATTTATTCCAATATCACCTTGACCAATGTTATCTGATTCACTTGATGCAACAGCTGTACCATTTACATCATATGCAGTAACTTTAATCTTAGTTGTTCCTGTTGTAGAATTATTTAAATAATATCTAAATGATACTTTAACACCACTCACTGCATCAAACATTGGTGATTGAATTCCTTCACCATTGTTTCTAAATGATTGCCATAATGTTGCATATGCTTTTCCTACTTTAATCCAAGTCCAACCTTCAGGTAAAACTGTACTATCTTTTGCTTGTACAGTAAAATCATAAGTTTGAGGTAAGGTTGTTGTATTATATTCGATTTCACCTTCAAAACCAACGAATAAAACATTTAATCTAGTTCCATCACTACTTAAATCTAAAACTAAAGCATTAATTGTAACTTCACTTCCTACAACTTTATTTAATGTTTGAGTTGCAGCATCTGTTGGATAAGTAATTGAAACAACATTAGTAGCACCTGTAAATCCAATATTATAATATGTTCCATCAATAACTAAATTACCTTTAATTAAAACATATTTACCCATTTCAGGGTTTCCAACAAAATTAACGATATTTGATGCGTCAATTAATTCTGCTTCTTCATAAACATATTGTCTTTGACCTGTTTTTTCAATTGTTGCACTTTCACCAAATTGAATTCTATTATGATAAGTTGCTAGAGCACCTTCGACTGTAACGATATCACCAGTAGTATAAGTGAATGCAGTTTTATTCATATAAACTAAAATAGTACCTGTACTATCTTGAACTAAGAATCCTCTTGCATGTGTACCAATTACTGTACCACTAATCTTAGCACTTTCTCCAGCTTCTTTTGCTAATACTTCTTCAATTGTTTCAACTTCTAATTCGACATGTTCACCTTTTTTAACTTCATTTATAGTTGCATTATAGAATTCAAGTGTTCCATTATAATTTTTAATTGGACCAGTAATAGTAATTTCATCACCAGCGATTGGCTTATATTCAAATTCACCATATTTTTTACCATCAGCATCTAATAATCCATATACTAATAAATCATTATTACCATCAGTAATATAAACATTTCCATATGTAGTATTTTCTACTGATTTAATTGTTCCAGTAACTTTATAAGATGTTGCTGTAGTTTCACCTTCAGCTACTGTTAAAGCTAATATACCTTCGATTGTTGTAATAACGACATCACCTGTTATAGGATCATCAGGATTGCCTTCTTGAGCCAAAACTGTAACCTTAATTGATCTAGTTAAAGAAACATCACCTTTTATTGCTTTAATTGTAATAGTTACTTCAGTATCTTCTTTTGGTCTTGTTACATGACCATCATTACTAATAACATCTTGATTATTACTTTCGATTGTCACACTTACACCTTCCAAATCGGTTCTAAAAAATGTTAAATCTTTTGTAATACCTTCAATACTATCATCTTCATCATATTCAATAGCAAAAGAGCTTAATACTTTTGCTACCGATTCTTCATCACTTTCAGTTAGAGTAGTACCACCAAATTTAAACTCACAAGCAGTTATAGCAAATAGTGAAACTATCATCACAAAAACTATAAATATAGATTTAAATAAACGCCTATTCATTATATTCCTCCAATATCATTTTGATTTTAACATATTATTCTCACAATTTCAATTATTAAATTGTTTTTCTAAGAAATGTTTGGTATACTTAAATAGTGATAAGGAGATTTATATGAAGAAAAATTTATTAACTATCTTAATTATTCTATTATCTTTATTTTTGATTACTGGTTGTTTTGAAGAGGTTGACACACCAATTGATAATCCTATAGATGACCCAATAAATACTGGTGAACCAGATGACAAAGACCCCGAAAAACCAATTGATAAAGAAATAGACATAAATAATTCAGGAAAAGTCGAAGTAAAATTAGGAATTGATTTAATAGATGATAACCTTGAAATATTTAAAGGAAAAAGAGTTGGTTTAATTACAAATGCTACTGGCGTTAATAGTAATTTCAAAAGTACAATTGATATTCTATATGAAAAGGTAAATTTAGTTGCCTTGTTTGCTCCAGAGCATGGAATCAGAGGAGCTGCAGCAGCTGGAGAAAGCGTTGGAAATGAAGTTGACCCAGTAACAAAACTTCCTGTTTATTCACTATACGGATCCACATCAACTCCAACTCAACAAATGATGTCAAATATTGATATCATGTGTATCGATATTCAAGATGTAGGAGCAAGATTCTATACCTATATTTATACAATGGCAAGAGCAATGCAAGCATGTAAAACATATGATAAACAATTCATTGTATTTGATAGACCTAATCCTATCAGTGGATCTACTTTTGAAGGAAATATTTTAGATGTAAATTATTCTTCAGGAATAGGAATGTATCCAATTGTTCAACGTCATGGAATGACTATTGGTGAAATAGCTCAATTATTTAATAGAGAATTTAGTATTGGATGTAATTTATATATTATTGAAATGCAAAATTGGACAAGAGATTTATACATAGATGAAACAACATGTCCATGGATACTACCTTCTCCAAATATGCCTACATTAGATACAGCCATTGTTTATACTGGTACTTGTATGTTTGAAGGAACAAATTTAAGTGAAGGTAGAGGAACAACAAGACCATTCGAACTTATTGGTGCGCCTTGGGTTGACTCAATTGCTTTAGCAAATAGACTTAATTCATTAAATTTAGAAGGTGTATATTTTAGACCTGCTGCATTCACTCCAACTACTTCAAAGCATAGTGGTAAAACTTGCTATGGTGTTCAAGTTCATGTTACAAATCGTGATGTTTTTAAACCAGTTAAAGTTGGTTGGACTATGATTAATGTTGTAAGGGAAATGTATCCTGATGAATTTGGGTATACAAGCACATTTAATTTATTAGCTGGGTGTTCTTATTTAAAGGATAATACATACACTTTAACACAATTATATGAAATTCTTAAACAAGATACAGCAAAATTTGCTAGTACAAGAAGTAAATATTTAATTTATAATTAAATTTAATTTATAATTAAAATTAAAAGCACATCAAACGATGTGCTTTTTTTACCTTTAAATCTATTATTCTTTTGGTTTAGAAACATCAACCCATTTTATAGGTTTCACAATTGTTTCTAATTCTTCTAAAGTTAATTTAATTGCATTATTTCTTTTTCCGCAAGCTGGATAAACTATATCATATTTTTTTAATGATTCATCTAAATAAATATTAACATCTTCGTTTACTGCAAAAGGACAAACCCCTCCAACAGGATGTCCTATTCTTGGTAATACTTCTTCAAAATCAAGCATTTTGGCTTTTGCACCAAATTCTTGTTTATATTTTGCATTATCAATTTTATAATCACCAGCCATTACTACAATTAATGTTTTATCATCAATCTTAAAAGATAATGATTTTGCAATTTCACCATCACTACAACCTATTTGTTTTGCAGCAGTTTCAACTGTTGGTATTTCTTCATCAAATTCAATTATCTTATCAATTGCATTATATTTTTTTAAATATTCTATTACCTTATCCATATTACTTAATCAAACCTTCATAGATTGCATTAATAGCTTTATTTAAATCACTATTCTTAATGCCAACAATAATATTAATTTCTGATGTATTTTGAGATATTAATTTTACATTGATATCATTCTTACCTAATATTGAAAATATCTTAGCACTAATACCTGGTTTATAAACCATATTACGTCCTACAACAGCTACCAATGCTATTTCATTATCAATCTTAATATCTTCAATTTCAGGATTTTCCTTTAACATTGCAATAATATCATATAAATTATTACTTACCTTTTCCTCTTCAACAACGATACTAAAAGAGTCTATTGAAGTTGGAATTGACTCAACTGGAACATTGTGTTCTTTTAACACATTAAGTGCATATGATATTATATTTAATTTATCACTTGCTTTGCTTTTCACAATATTGATAGCAGCAAAGCCTTTTTTACCTGCAATACCAGTAATTATATTTTCTTTATCACTACATTTACTGCTTATCATAGTTCCACCTAATTCTGGACTATGAGTTGCTAGAATTTGAAGTGGAATATTTACATCTTGTATTGGGAAAACTGCTTCTTCGTGAATAACACTAGCACCCATATATGATAATTCTCGTAATTCATTATAAGTAATTTCTTTAATTAGCTTTGGATTATCTACAATCTTTGGACTAGCAACATAAAAACCAGGAACATCTGTGAAATTCTCATATTTTGATGCATTAACTCCACGAGCAAGAATAGAACCTGTTATGTCGGATCCACCACGACTGAATAATTTGATATCACCATTAGGATAAGCTCCATAAAAACCAGGAACTAACACTTTCTTTTGACCATCAATTCTTGATGCTATTATTTTGTATGTTTTTTCTAAATTTACTTTTCCATTATAATCAAATACAATCAAATCTTTAGCATCAATAAATTCATAACCTAAATATTCAGCCAATAATAAAGCTGTTAAATATTCACCACGACTAACTAAATAATCTTCTCCTAATTTTAAATTAGCAACAATATTATCAAATTCTTTATTTAAATCCAATTTTAAGCCTAATTCTTCTTTAATAGTAAAATACTTGCTTTTCACAATTGATAAAATATTGTCATAATTAACTTTATATTTGACATGAGCATACATCAAATAAAGTAAATCTGTAACTTTATTATCATCAGGATTTGCTTTTCCGATTGCTGAAGTGACAACTATCTTTCTACATTCATCACTTTCCACAATATTTTTTATTTGTTTAAAACAAGCACTTGATGCGACAGAAGAACCACCAAATTTTGCAACAACTAACATATATTTATCACCATTATTTACTTTCTTTCTCTTTAATTATTTTAAGCATTATTTGAACTGCATTGCTTGCAGCACCTTTTCTTACGTTATCGGCAACTGTATAGAATATTAAACCATTCACACAAGATAAATCTTTTCTAATTCTTCCAACATAAACTAAATCATTTCCAGTTGCCATTGTTGAAACGGGATATCCATGATTATAAATATCATCAACAACTTTAATTCCTTCTTTTCCTTCTAATGCTTTAATAGCACTTTCGATGTCAATTTCTTTTTCAAATTCAGCTTGAATTACAACACCATGGGAGCATTCAACTGGAACTCTAATACAAGTAGCAGCAATTGGAAAATTCTTATGTAAGATTTTTCTTGTTTCATTAACCATCTTCATTTCTTCTTTTGTATAATGATTATCTAGGAATGAATCGATTTCAGGAATACAAGTTTTTGAAATATCATATGGATAGAATGAATATCCTTTTCCTTCTTTTGCACTCCTCAAATCATTAATACCTTTCATACCAGAACCTGCAACTGCTTGATAAGTAGTATATACAACTCTTTTCACATTATATTCTAAATCTAAATAATAAAGTGGTAAAACAGATTGAATTGTTGAACAATTAGGATTAGCAATTAATCTCTTATCAAATGAATAATCACCTATATTAATTTCTGGAACAATTAAAGGACATTCATCATACATTCTAAAGAATGAAGAATTATCTATTACAATTGCACCGCCATCTCTAAATTTAGGAGCATATTCACCAGAAATAGCACCACCAGCGCTAAACAAAGCAAAGTCAACATTATCAAATTTAGCTTTTGCTAGATCGATAACTGTATATTCTTTACCCATATAATTAATAATCTTTCCTTCACTTTTACTTGAAGCATATAAATAAAGATTATTTACTTCAATACCATATTCTTCCATAACTTTAATAAATGTTGAACCTACAAGACCAGTAGCACCAACAATAGCAATATTATATTTTTTCATATTTAACTCCCTTTATTCTTTTATTCCATAAAAACTCTAGCATAGAAATTTTCTTTCTTTGCTTTCTTAAATGTTCCATCATCACATAATTCTAAATAATCATTATCATTCTTTTCACAATAAACAACTTTCTTTGATAAATCTAAATAATTAGCATTATTATCTTTAATTAAATAAATATCACTTAATATTGCTGAAGCTGTTGGGAGTGAACCTGCACCCTTACCAACAAATGCTAATTTATCATTTGATTTACCTTCAAAAATGACACAATTAAATTCATTCTTTGTATTAGAAATAATATTATCTTTTTTAAACAATACTGGTTCAACAATCAAACTTACATAATTATCTTTTATTTTTGATTCACATATGAACTTAAGTACTAAACCATTTTTATTAGCTTTTTCAATAAATTCTTTGGTAATACCTTTTATACCACGATGTTCAACCTTGTTTACATCAATAAAAGTATTATAAGCAATATCTGAAAGAATAGATATCTTTCTAACCATATCTAAACCTTCCAAGTCAGCAGTTGGATCTGCTTCAGCAAATCCTAGTCTTTGAGCTTCTTTTAAAGCATCATCAAATGATAATCCTTCTTCAATCTTTGTAAGAATGAAATTGGTTGTTCCATTTAGAATTCCATAAATATGATTAATTTCATTTACCTTTCTATTTTGAATTAGACTATTGATAATTGGAATTCCTCCACCAACTGATGCTTCAAACATAAAATATACTTTATTTTCTTTTGCTAAAGAATTGAATTCATCTAAATGCAAACTTACAACTTCTTTGTTAGATGTAACAACATGCTTTTTATTCTTTAATGCATCCTTAATGATTTCGTATGGGAACTTATCTCCACCCATTGCCTCAACAACGATATCAATATCTTTATTTTCAGTAATTTTTTTATAATCATTTACATATAATTCTTTAAGTTCATCTTTTTTAAATGGTTTATCAAATACTTTTATAACTTCTAAATCTTCATTATTTTGATGTTTTTCATCGATTAGTTTTTTTACTCCACTACCGATAACACCATATCCACAAATACCTATTTTCATATCTTATCCTTCGAAAGCTATTAATTCTACTTTCTTTATATTATCTATATTTTTGATTTTATTTAATAAACTATCAAATTGAATATTAATTTTACTAATATCAATTGTTACAGTAATAAAAGCATAATCCTTAATTGGTACATCTTGATTTAATGTAACAATATTAGCATTTGATTCAGCAAAAACAGCTAGAACACTATTCAAAACACCTTTAACATTTAATGCTCTAAATGAAATAATTGCTTTAGATGTTGAATTCTTAATTGGCTTAAAAACATAATCTTTATATTTATAATATGTTGATCTTGAGATATTATGCTTTTCACATGCATTAGAAACACTTAATCCATCTTCCTCAATCTCATCTTTGATTTTAATGATATCATCAATAAAATCAGGCAATATCTTTTTATGTACTAAATAAAATTGATTATCCATAATTACTCCTTAATGATACAAC
>JAFSVH010000129.1 GCA_017450215.1 Bacilli bacterium
AATAGACCGGGACTAGTCAATCCTCTTTCCTACTATCTTGGTAGTTTGTGATAAATATAAATGTAGCGCCGTATACGAGACCCGTACGTACGGTGCAACGGGAGGGGCAAAGAAATATTTTCTTTCCTCTACCCTATTTTAAAAATTCAAAAATAAACGCTTTCATCATAATTTAGTTTAATTAAATTTTTTTGATTGTTGACTTTTTCACTTTAATAAGGTAAAATGAATAAAATATATATTCAAAAATTGAATTAATTGATGATATATGGTGGTAATATAATGAGAAAAACAAGTGTTTTATTAAGTAAAATATTTATTGTGGTTATAATTTGTACAATGCTTTTAATGGTAGGATGTGCAAAAGACGAAATCACTATTGAAAGTTTAACTGGAACAAAAGTTTTAGTTACTTATGATGGTAATGGTGGCTATTTGGGAAATAAGTCTTCAACATCTCGTAAATTATATGCTGCAATTGGAAGTATTATACCTAAGTATTTAACTGAATATACAGGTTCACAATATACAACAAATGGTCTAGGCTTGGCTATGAAAGATGGTTATGAGCTTTTAGGTTGGTATATTGATGATGAAGAACATGTAAGTTATACAGCTGATCCTAATCATAAAGGTGATTACATTTATTTAACTGGTGATAACGGAGTGTTTAAAGTTAAATCAGATGGTGAATATGTTAATAGATTTGAAGTTACAGCAGATGGTGCTTATGTATTGTTGAATGTTGAACAACCAACAGATGGTAGTGACGCAACAACACATCAATATATTTATCTAGATGGAGAATTTAAGATATATGATGATGAAAATGCAAAACATATTGAAGCTAAAGACAAAGATGGTCTATTCGCTGGTGCTATGTTAAATCCAAGTGGCTATGTTAAGTATGATAGAATTACTGATGAGAAATTAATTAAGTTAATTAATGAAACTAAAAATCCTGAAACAAATGAAAAAGATTTTAAGAGATATGATTCAGTATTTAAATTATTTGATTCAACAATCGATGAATCAGATGCTGTTAGATATGAATTAACAAGTGGCTATGCAAAGATTGAAGTTATGATGGAACAAGATGCTCGTGGTGGTTATGTTCTTGTTGGTGATGATTATGAGATCTATGATTCAACAAATCCAATTCACGCTAATCTAACTAGATATATGATTAATTCAGCATATGTATTTAATGATGCATTACATACTCCATCTGATTATGATAGATATAATGTAGAAATTGTATATTGGGAATTTGAAACAACTAGAATTACTCAAGAAATGTTTGATAATGGTGGTATTGTATTAAAAGCTGATTGGCAAAAGAAGTTAACAGTTTATTTTGTATATGAAGATTTTGATAATATCTATGATAATGATGTTACTAGAATTATTCCTGATTATGCAAAAGATGGTGAAGGTAATGATAGAAGATTTAATACATTAGTTACTTTGACTACTAAAATGAATGAAACTCAAACAGCTGCTATTACATTAAAAGTTGGTGATACTTTAACAAAACCTGGTAGAACAGCTGCTTATCCAAATTATACATTCGTTAATTGGAGTAAGAGTCCTGATGAATACATTCCATGGGATTTTGATAATGATACTATTCCTGATGGAGCAAGTGAATTATTTATCTATGCTTATATGTATCAAGGTACATATACATTGATTACAAATAAAGCTGAATTGTCAAAGATTGCTGAAAGACCTAATGGCAATTATTTAATTATGAATGATATTGATCTAGGTGGTGCAACTTATTCAGGAACAACACCATTTGGATTTAAAGTAACAAATAATAAAAAGAACAAGGATGATGTTTTCACTGGAACAATTAAAGCTTTCGGTGATGGCGTTCAAATATCTAATTTTAAGATTACTGCAAAGAATGCCATATCAAGTGGTATGTCTGATAATCTTAAAGAGGCTGTAACTGGATTGATTCCATTTACATTTGGTGCAACTATTTCTGGTTTGACAATAAACAATTGCGAAATTGTTATTGACCCTAGCGCTCAAACAACACAAGTAGCAGGTGACATAAGCGTTAGTGCTGTAGTTGGAAGGGCTTTATCTTTAGCTTATGCACAAGACACATCAAAATTTAATGTTAGTGGTGATGTCAGTGCAGACAGAAAGACTGTATTCGAAAATTGTACTGTAAATGTTAAGTTTACAAGAGCTAACGAAAGTGCATTGACAAAAGTATTAACAATTGGTGATATTGTTGCTAAAGGTAAAGATAATGTTATTCAAGGGGGATGCACATCAGTATATGATGTTGCTGATTTAAGTACATATGAAACAACTCAATGTTTCATTAACTAATTAAAATAGGTTTCAAGATTTAGAAAAATCTTAAAAATAAAACGGAGGAAAATATGAAAACAAGAAAATTTTTAGTTTTAATCGTTGCTTTAATCTGTGTATTTGCTCTTGTTGCTTGTAATAGAGGCGCAGGTTTAGACAACGAAAAAGATGCTCTTATCGTTCAAGAATCAACTATGGATGGTGTTTTCAACCCATTCTTCTACTCATCTGCTTATGATGGCGATGTTGTTGGTTTTGTTAATGTTGGTTTATTAACTATGGATGCATCTGGTGCTGTTGTTGCTGGTGATGATTACCCAACAGTTGCTAAGTCTTATTCTATTTACTATCAAGACGCAAATGGAGTTAAGAAAGAAACATTCGCTGAAGGCGATGAAGTTGTATATGAAATGATTATTAAGAAGGGTGGAAAGTTCAGTGATGGTCAACCTGTTACTGCTGATGACGTATTATTCAATTATTACGTATTATTAGACCCTGCTTATGTTGGATCATCTACATTATACACATTACCTATTAAGGGATTAAACGAATATCGTACTCAAGCTTCTACAGCTACTTACAATGAAGTATTCCATAAAGGTGAAAAGATTTTCGCTGATTTAGCAGATAATGAATTAGGTGAATATGCTGCTACAGAAGAATATACTGCTGATGAATATGCCTTATTCAAAGAAATTTTTGATGAAGTAAGCGAAGGATTCGCACAAGCTATTATTGATTATGTTAATAATAAATATGGTGCTTCATATTTCGAAGATGGATATGGTCCTGAAGGCGTTAAATATGCTAATGCTACTCAAGCTCAAAAGAACGCTTATGGATTCTCTCTATGGGAATTCGGATTCACTGGTGGTGTTGCAAAATCTGCTACTGAAGGTTCATTCTATAAATATGGTTATGAATATGCATTAGAAGAAGATGCTGAAGGTACAAGAGTAATCGTTGCTGATGAAGAAAATGAAGGCGCATTTGTAGTTGCTGAGTACGATGAAGAAATGGGTGATGTAACTCGTTATAAGATTGGTGCTTTAGTTTCTGCTGACAAGTTCGTTGCTGCAACAGGCGATGAATTCGATGTTACTGCTACAGGTTCATTAACAGCTGCTGATTATGCTGCAGTAATTTTCGAAGCATATGAATATGATTTAATGAATGCATTCGACACTGAAACTGCTACTGATTTAGATGGTGAAGGATACAAGAAAGACATTATCAATAAGTTCGTTGCAAAAGTTGCTGCTGAAAGAAATGAAAAGATTGAAACAATCGCTGGTTTAGTTAAAGAAACTAATGCTGAAGGCTATGAAGTTGTTAAAGTTATCTTAACTGAACAAAACCCTAAAGCTATCCTTTCATTAGGTGTTACTGTTACTCCAAAGCATTATTATACTGCTGGATATACTTACACTAAGGATATTAAGCCTTATGGTGTAGAATTCGATAGTAAAGATTTCTTTAATCATTTACATACATTTGATGGTGCTCCAGTTGGTGCTGGTACATACAAGATGAATCTTGAAGATGGTGCTTCATTCGTTAGAAACGGTGATGTTTACTTCGTAAGAAATGAATATTTCGAGACAATGGGTGGAGAAAATGTTTATAATGCAAAGATTAAATACGTTGTTATGAAGATCATTGCTTCTGGTGCTGAATACAACGCTGTTGAAGCTGGTGATGTTCACTATGCTACTGTTTCTGCTACTGCTGACGTTGTAAGTGATGTTAAGAACAACAAGAAATTAACAGCTGTTTTAGTTGATAACTTAGGATATGGTTATATCTGTGTTAACCCAAGTCAAACTCCTAACCTATATGAACGTATTGCATTAAATACTGTATTTGATTTAAGCAAAGTTTATGATTATTATCCAAATGGTCTTGCTGATGTTATTTATCGTTCTCAATCTCAAGTTTCTTGGGCTTATCCAGAAGGCGCTAAAGCTATTTATGAATATGATGAGACATTAGCTACTGCTATTGAATACTTCAAGAAGGCTGGATTCACATATGATGAAGCTACTAAGAAGTTCACAAATGCTAAGGAATATACATTCACATTACCAAGTGAAGTTAATGATCACCCAGCTGGTGGAATCTTCCTAAAGGCACAAGAATTATTAAAGACTATTGGTATCACTGCTAACTTAAAGACTGATGAAAGCTTAATCGCTAACATTAAGAAGGGTGACGTTGCTGTTTATGCTCTTGCATGGCAAAGCACTGCTGATCCAGATATGTATCAATTTTACCACTATGAAAGTGCTGCTGAATCTGTTACAAGTAATGGTATTAAGTGGTTAGAAAAAGAAGGTAAGAATGATGCATTAGGAACAATTGAAGTTACTAAACTTGATGGTAGTAAAGTTACTATGAACCAAGGACAAGCATTAGATTACTTAGCTGAATTAATCGAAGAAGGCGTTAAGTATATGTTAGTTGAAGAAAGAAAGCCTATCTATAATAAGGCTCTTGAAGTATTAGCTCAATTAGCTATTGAAATTCCTACATATCAAAGAAAGAACTTATTCGTTTACGATAGTTATGTAATTGATTCTGCTTCAGTATCTGCTAACGTTACTCCATATTGGGGCCCATTAGCTGAAATTTGGAAGACTTCTTTTGCTAAATAATTTAAGTAATAAATTAATATTTAGTAATTAAAACTTTATTCAAATAAAAATCAAATTTTTATAATAAAAAATATTATAAAGAAGGAGAAATCAGGCTTGATTCTAATTTCAGGTCAAGCCTGATTTATTTATAATTATGTTAAAATATATTATTAAAAGACTAGGACTTTCTATATTAATTTTAGTTGGTGTATCAGTAATTATTTACGTCCTAGTAAGAATACAACCTGGTCTTGACTTTGTTGAGCGTAAATATAGTTTTCAACTTTCAATTGATGACACTGGTGAAGTTCGTAAGAAAGTTGATGAAATCAAGGCTACATATGGTCTTGATGTTTCACCTATTCAAGGATACTTTAAATGGCTTTCTAATGTTGTTCAAGGCGACTTAGGAGATTCTTTCATTTTTAGTGTGCCTACAGGAGAAATTGAAACAATCATTGATCCAAATGGGGTTGAAAGTAAAAAACCAATAAATTCTAGTAGTGTTGTTCAAGTAATTAAGAAGAAATGTGGTATTTCATTTATCATTTCTCTAGTTGCTACTATATTAGAATTCGTAATTGCAATACCACTAGGTATACTTTCAGCAACTAAACAATATGGTATTCTTGACTACACAGTCACTGTTCTAGCAATGATGGGTATATCGTTACCATCGTTCTTCTTTGGTGCTGTTCTACTTAAAATCTTTTCAGTAGATTTAGGGTGGTTCCCGTATGCCGGACTGACCGATCCGAACTCTGGACTACCTACCTGGATAGATATTATTTACCACCTTGTATTACCTATGACAGTTTTGGTTATTTTGTCAATAGGTGGTTTGATGAGATATACTCGTACAAACATGCTTGAGGTGCTTAATGCTGACTATATCCGTACTGCACGTGCTAAAGGTCTAAGCGAGCATACGGTCATATATAAACATGCTTTTAGAAATACTTTGATTCCACTAGTTACAACATTTGCAGGAATTCTTCCTGGTTTGTTTGGTGGTGCTATGATAACTGAAACAGTATTCAGTATTGATGGTATTGGTAAAGCAGCTTATCTTGCAGTTACACAAAGAGATATTCCTTTTGTAATGGCATATAATATGTTCTTGAGTATTCTAACAGTTATCGGAACTTTACTTGCCGATTTAATGTATGCTGTTGTTGACCCAAGAGTAAAATTGGCTTAGGAAGGAGGACTGCTTGATGGAAGACTTAAGAGAGAAGAACTTGCTTGAAGCTGAGATAACTGATGAGCAAAAGCGAATCGAAGAAGAAAATAAGCTTAGAGAACAACAAGAAGAAGAAAGTCTAGCAGATAGAGTTAAAGTCATCAGTCCAGGTAGATTAGTTTTAAAGAGATTCTTTAGAAGTAAGCTATCTATGCTAGGCCTAGCAATGCTTATATTCTTATTTGCCTTTTCATTTTTAGGACCTATTTTTTCACCATATGGTGAAGTTGAAAAGACTGGAGAATATAAGTGGTTTGTTTCTGTTATTCCTCATAAATTAGTAATTGATGAAGTTGATGATAACGGAAATACAGTTAGAGTAGTATATGATTTCTATGAAGTTAGTGATCCTTATAAGGTATATTCAAAAACACCACCTTCAAGTCAAAGCTGGTTAGGTACTGACCAATACAATTATGATGTATTAACAAGACTTATGTATGGTGGTAGAGTATCATTGTTATTAGGATTTATCGTTGTATTTGCTGAAACAATTTTGGGTACAATTTTGGGTTCAATTTCAGGATATTTTGGTGGTTGGGTTGACCAAATCATCATGAGAATAGTTGATATCTTCAACTGTTTACCTGGTTTACCAATTTTGATGTTGGCATCTGCATTGATTGATGGATGGGGAGTTCCTGCTAATTTAAGAATTTACTGCTTGATGGGCATACTTACCATCTTCGGATGGAGCGGTATCGCAAGACTTGTTCGTGGTCAAATCTTGTCACTTCGTGAACAAGAATATATGGTTGCAGCTGAAGCAACTGGCTTAAGAACTAGTCGAAAGATATTTAAACATTTAATACCTAATGTAATGCCACAATTAATCGTTCAAGCAACATTAGGTTTAGGTGGTGTAATTCTTTATGAATCTACACTATCATATCTAGGACTTGGTGTACCATTCCCATATGCCGCTTGGGGTACTATGATTGGAGCTACTAGTGGTGCAGCTGGTCGTGATATATTAAAGAATTATCCAAATTTATGGGTTCCTGCTGGTATTTGTATCGTAATGGCCGTTCTAGGATTTAACTTCGTAGGTGATGGCTTACGTGATGCCTTCGACCCTAAGATGAAGAGATAGGTGATTTTATGAATAAAGTAAAAGCATTCTTCGTCAAAATTTGGTCTAAGATTAAAGGCTTCTTTAAAAAGTTATTTGGAAAAGAAGGAAGAGATGATTCACATTATTTAAGCCGTGCTGAACAAAAAAATATTGCGAAATACAATAGAGCTATAACTAAAGAATATGAAAAGAACAAAGCTCGTAAAAACGTTCCAGAATCTGAATATTTGTCTCAAATGAAAGATCCTAATAATGTTGTTGAGTTTGATGATTTACATACATATTTCTTTACTGATGCTGGTACAGTTAAGGCTGTTGATGGTGTTTCATTTAATATCCCAAGAGAAAGCATTGTCGGTGTTGTAGGTGAATCTGGCTGTGGTAAATCTGTAACAAGTTTATCATTGATGCAACTAGTTCAACGTCCTACTGGTCAAATTTACAGTGGTGAAATTAGATTTGCAAGCACAGATGGTAAAGTATACGATATCGCAAAAATGCCTACTGAAAAGATGAATAAGATTCGTGGAAAACAAATCTCTATGATTTTCCAAGAACCTATGACATCTTTGAACCCTGTATTTAAAATTGGTGAACAATTAGATGAGGTTACATTATTACATGTTGAAGGAGCAACAAAGGAAAAGGCTAAACAAAAGAGTTTAGAAATGCTTGAACTTGTTGGTATTCCAATGGCTGAAAATGTATATAATGAATTCCCTCATGAATTATCAGGTGGTATGAGACAAAGAGTTATGATTGCCATGGCATTAGCATGTAATCCATCATTAATTATTGCTGATGAACCTACTACTGCTCTTGACGTTACAATTCAAGCTCAAATTCTTGACTTACTTCGTGATATCAAAAATAAGATCAATGGTAGTATTATGTTAATAACACATGACTTAGGTGTAATTGCTGAAATGGCTGATTATGTTGTAGTTATGTATGCTGGTAGAATTGTTGAACAAGGAACTGCTCATGAGATTTTCTTAAATCCAAAGCATCCATATACAATTGGTCTTCAAAAGAGTAAACCTGCTGTTAATAAGCATGTTGATAGATTGTATAGTATTCCTGGTTCTGTTCCTAACCCTGTTAATATGCCAAATTATTGTTACTTCCGTGATAGATGTAACATGCGTACTAAAGTTTGTGATGGAGATTATCCAAATTTGATTAATCTATCTGAATCACATAAAGTATCATGTCACTTATATTCTCAAGTAAAGAATGAGGAGGAAAAGTAATATGGAAAACAAAGTTGAACAAGACGTAAAGAATTTTGTTGAAAACAAAGATGAAGAAATATTAATAGTTAAAAACTTGAAAAAGTATTTTCCTATTAAAACTAATATTTTTGGTAAAGCATTAATTACTGTTAAAGCCGTTGATGATGTATCATTTACATTAAAAAGAGGTAAAACTCTAGGTGTTGTAGGTGAGTCTGGTTGTGGTAAAACTACAATGGGACGTACTATTTTAAGATTATACGATATCACATCTGGTGAAGTAATATTTAAAGGTCAAGATATTAATCGTCTAACTAAGAAAGAATTAAGAATTGTTAGACCAAAGATGCAAATAATTTTCCAAGATCCTTATTCTAGTTTAAGCCCTAGAATGACTGTTGGTGAAATTATTGGTGAAGCAGTAAGAGAACATAAGATTGTTCCTGATGAAGAATATAAAAGCTATGTTCTTAAAATTATGAAGGATTGTGGTTTACAACCTCATTACTTTGATCGTTATCCACATGAGTTTAGCGGTGGACAAAGACAAAGAATTTGTATTGCTAGAGCCATTGCATTGCAGCCTGATTTAATTGTTTGTGATGAACCAGTAAGTGCACTAGACGTATCTATTCAAGCACAAATAATCAACTTGTTAAAAGATTTACAGGATGAGAAAAAATTAACATATATTTTCATCTCACATGACTTGTCTGTAGTTGAACATATTTCAGATGATGTAGCTGTTATGTATCTTGGTAGCATGGTTGAAACAGGCCCAAAAGAAAAGATCTATGCTAATCCAATGCATCCATATACAGAAGCATTAATGTCTGCTGTTCCAGTACCAGATCCAACTGTTAAGATGAAACGTATCGTTTTAAGTGGAGATATTCCATCTCCTGCTAATCCTCCTGCTGGATGTAAATTCCACACAAGATGTAGAAAAGCATTAACTCAATGTGCTGAAATACCTCCTGTTTGGAAAGAATATGAACCTGGACATTTCGTTGCCTGCCATTTATATAGTCAAGAATAATATTGAATTAAGGTGTTATGCGTAAGAAAAAACAATACGATGATGACAACAATATGACAGTTGCAGAAATGAATGTCGAAGGTATGCGTTGGTACACTTCAAAAAAAGAACAAGAAAACCGAAAAAACATAGAAGGGATTAATTATACTAAGAACGAAAAGAAAGCAATGATAAAAGGAGCATTTAGAGCATACTTGCCAATTTTTCTAATTGCTGTTGGTGCTTTCTCAATTGTCTTTGGTTTGATTTACCTTTGGTTAGTTTTTAATTCTTAAACACCCATACGGGTGTTTTTCTTTTGTTATTCAAATGAAAGTAAAGTATGAAAAACAATGAAAAAATCACCTGGAAATTAAGTGAAAGTTTCAATGCAAAAAAATGTAAATAATGAAAATATTGTGAAAACATCTTGAAAAAGAAAACATTATATGATAAACTAAATATATAATATGGAGGTGTAGTATGGATCAAACTAAAATTTATGATATCGCAGGGACTGCTGGAGTTAGTCTTGCAACTGTATCAAGAGTATTAAATCATCCTGAAAAAGTTAAAAAAGCTACAAGAGACAAAGTATTGAGAATAATCAAGGATAAGGGTTATAAACCTAATGCTAATGCACGTGGTTTAGCAAGTAGACATTCTACAACAGTAGCTGTTGTTTTACCAACTTTAACAAGAGCTAGTATTGCTGAAACTATTCAAGGTATCCATGATAGTGCAAAGAAATTCGGTTATACTTTGAGATTATTTGTAAATAATGAGAAAGAAGATGAAAGAGAATTATGGAGTGAAGTAATTGCTTCATCTGTTGATGGTATCTTATTTATGAATGATGAAATGAGTAAAGAAGTATATCAATTGATTGAAAATACACCTGTTCCAGTTGTATTTGTTAATGCATTGTCTAAGAATAAAAATATAGGTAGTGTTTCAATTGACAATGAAGAATGCTCATATGAATTAACTAAATATTTAATTAGTAAAGGAAACAAGAAAATATTATTTGTTACTACTGAAAGTTATTACGCAATTAATGAGCAAATGTTACAAGGTTATAAGAGAGCAGTGAATGAATCTGGATTAAAAGAATTCGTTATTCAATCATCTGGTAAAATCCCTGTAAATGAAGTTCAATTTGAAAAATACTTAAAAGAGAATGAAAAACCTGATGTTGTACTTGGTGTAAGAGATTCTATGACTATTAGCTTTATGAATGTTGCTCAAAAATTAGGTTATAAGGTACCTGATGACATTCAATTCATGGGATTCCAAAACACTAGATACTCTGAACTTTCATATCCAAAATTATCATGTATTTCTAGACCAATTTATGAAATCGGTAATGTTGCTATGAGTAAGTTAACTGAATTAATTAAGGATGAAAATAAAACTGGTCCAAGTAAGACATTTTTAAATTATTCAATTGTTTGGCGTGATTCAACAAAAAACAATTAATGATGGAATAGGA
Organism: Bacilli bacterium; assembly: GCA_017450215.1. GTDB lineage: Bacteria > Bacillota_I > Bacilli_A > ML615J-28 > CAG-698 > RGIG3506. The sequence continues at coordinate 11,037 of JAFSVH010000129.1, forward strand.
GAAAAAATGAAATTATTTGATGAATTAAAATGGAGAGGACTAATTAATGATGTCAGTTCTCCAGAGGTAGAAAATTTAATAAATAATGAACATGTTACATTTTATATCGGAACTGACCCTACAGGGGATAGTTTGCATATAGGTCATTTCTCATCATTTTTAATTGCTACTAGATTAAAAGCACATGGACATCATCCAATTATTCTTGTAGGAGGAGCAACTGGTCAAATTGGAGATCCTAAGCCATCAAGTGAACGTCCTATGATTACAAAGGAACAAGTTGAACATAATTTTAATTGCTTAAAAGAACAAGTTAAAAAAATATTCGATTGTGAAATTGTTAATAACAATGATTGGTGTAAAGATATTACTTTTATCGATTTTCTTCGTGATTATGGTAAGTTCTTTAACATTAACTATATGTTAAATAAGGATATTGTTAGACGTAGACTTGATACTGGTATTACTTATACTGAATTTTCATATATGATAATTCAAGCTCTGGACTTCTTATATTTGTATGAACATAATGGTGTTACAATGCAAGTCGCTGGTCAAGACCAATGGGGTAATATTACTGCTGGAATAGATTTGATTAGAAAGAAAACAGGAAAAGAAGCTTATGCTTTTACTATGCCATTAATTACTAAGAGTGATGGAACTAAGTTTGGTAAAAGTGAAGGTGGAAAAGCTGTATGGCTTGATAAAGAAAAGACATCAAGTTATGAATTATATCAATTCTTAATTAATGTTGAAGATTCAATGGTAATTGATTATTTAAAGAAATTAACATTTTTAAGTGTTGAAGAAATCATCGAACTTGAAAAGTCATTACAAGATGCTCCTCATCTTCGTCTTCCTCATAAAGCACTTGCTAAATCAGTTATTACATTCTTACATGGTGAAGCTGAATATGAAAAGGCAGTTAGTATGAGTGAAGCATTATTTAAAGGAAATATCAGCAATTTTACAGTTAAAGATATCGAAGTATGCTTTAAAGGCTTACCTGTAACTGAAGTTGTTGGTGAAATGAATTTGGTTGATGCATTAATATTAACTAAGGCTTGCTCTTCAAAGAGAGAAGCAAGAGAATTTATTACTAATGGTGCAGTTAGTATTAATGGAAATGTTGTAAAAGATTTAGAATATAAAGTGTCTAAAGAAAATGCTATCGGTGGCGAGTATACAGTACTTAGAAGAGGTAAAAAGAATTATTATTTAATTAACAACAAATAAGGAGGTAGTTTGCTATGATTAAAATATATACTGCTCCTAGTTGCTTATCTTGTAGAAAAGTAAAAAAATATTTCAAAGATCACAATATTAAATTTGTTGAAAAAAATATTCTTCAAACTCCATTGACACGTGAGGATATTTATAGAATGTTAATCCAAAGTGAAAATGGATTTGATGATATAATTTCTATGAGATCAAAAGTATTTAAAGAGAAAAACATAAATTTAGATGATATGAATTTAAATCAATTAATTGATTTTATCATTGAAAATCCTTCAATATTAAAGCGTCCAATTATTTTATCTGATTTAGATTTACAAGTTGGATATAATGCTGAAGACATTTCATTGTTTTTACCACCTGAATTAAGAGATTGCGAAGATTGTAAAGATGATGATTGTGAGTACGCTAAATATTTAAGAATTGAAAAGAAATAAAGAAAAGAGACCTTTCGGTCTCTTTTTTATAATTCATTACGATATGCAGTAAATGCACGTTTTATCTTTTTATCTGACTTCTTATATTTGATACCATATTCATTTATAAAATTAATGAATATTTCTCTTCCTTGATGATATGATTTAGAAGAATATTCAACTTCATAATCAATAACGCCGCAATAACTGCTACGGTCAATATTTAATACTCCTTCTTTATAAGGTAAGTAAGTACGGAATGTTGAAAGAGATAAGAAATTATATACTTTTTGATCTTTTATCACATTTGCCAAATCATTTGCAATAGACTCGATATGAACAACACCGGTTTCTTTAATCTTCTCAAAATCCTCTTTTGTAATTTCCACTGTATTTACATCAATAGAATAACCTTTTTTTCTTTTGTATGTTAATGAATAATCATTTCTTTCTCTAACTCTTAAAGAAGCATCTAATGCTTTTAAAGAAAATCTTGGAGTATCAAAATAATGATTTGTCTGGGTGTCGGTTTTTGAATTTGGAAATGCATCTATTAAAAGATTGTATTCTTCTTCAGTTAATAGACTCTTGAATTCCACATCTGAATTTTGTTTCTTTTGCATAATACCACCTCTTGGCATCCTTATTTACATAGAGATTATATCTTATTTAAAAGATATGTCAAGAATAAATATTATAAAATCAATAATATTTTAATAATTGTTTAATAAAAACCAAGATGTTTGATATCAAAACAGCTTGGTTGAACTAGTATTTTTTAATTTCTTTTATAAGATTTTATCGATTAGACCATATTTTAATGCTTCTTCAGGAAACATATAATTATCTCTTTCGGTGTCAATCTTGATTTTTTCTAATGGTTGATTTGTGTTTTTAGCTAAGATTTCATTTAATCTTTGTTTGATGTCTAAGATATGCTTTGTTACTATCTCCATATCAGTTGCTTGTCCATGTGCTCCACCAGATGGTTGATGAATCATAATCTCACTATTTGGTAGTGCAAATCTTTTTCCTTTTGCACCACTTGATAGAAGAAGTGCTCCCATTGATGCAGCCATTCCAACACAAATAGTAACACAATCTGGCTTGATGAAATTCATTGTATCATAGATTGCTAAACCACTTGTAACACTTCCGCCAGGAGAATTGATATATAGATTGATATCTGCTTTATCATCTTGTGCAGTTAAAAATAATAATTGAGCAACGATTGAATTAGCAAGTTCATCGTTGATTTCTCCATTTATCATGATGATTCTATCTTTTAATAAACGTGAATAGATATCATATGATCTTTCTCCGTTTGTTGTTTGTTCAATAACTATAGGTGCGTAATACATAAAGACCTCCATAAATACAAAATGATTTTACTATGTATGAGAAAAAAAGTCAAAATAAAATTGTTATCTTGCTTAAATAGAACTATGGTGTTATAATGGATACAACTTGTAGATAAGGAAGTAGTAATATTAGCTCTATAATTTAGAGAGGAAGACAAGTGGTGAAAGTTTTCTATTATATCTAGTATGAATTCGTCCTTGGAGAGGGTTTAATCGACTCCGGTTTATCGCGTTATAGATAAAAATGAGAGAATAAGTTTGATGAAAAGATTAATATATTGAATTTATTAACTAAGGTGGTACCGCGGTAGAATTATCGTCCTTATAATTATTGTAATAATAATTAATAAGGACTTTTTATATTATTTGTGAGGTGAAAAAAATGGATGAACTAAATTTAAAAAATGAAATTAATCTTGATGATTTAGAAAAGGAAGCTATCGAAAATTTAAAGAATGTTCAAAATGAGCAAGCATTAAATGAAGTAAAAGCACAATATTTAGGCAAGAAAAGTAAATTATCTCAAATCATGGCTTCAATGAGAGAATTGTCTAATGATGCTAAAAGAGCCCTTGGTCAAAAGAGCAATGAATTTAAAAGAAAAGTAGAAGAATTTGCAAATAAGAAACGGGATGAATTAATTAATGCAGCCGTTAATGAAAAATTAAAAAAGGAAGAAATTGATGTGACATTACCTGGAAAAGAATTTAAAACAGGTCATATGCATCCTCTTTCTCAAACAATTGTTGAACTGGAAGATTTGTTTGTTAGTATGGGATATGAAGTAATAGATGGAAACGAAGTAGAAGAAGATGTATATAACTTTGAAATGTTAAATTTACCAAAGGGTCATCCAGCTAGAGAAATGCAAGATTCATTCTATATTACTGATAATACTTTACTTAGAACTCAAACATCTGCTGTACAAGCTCATGCATTACTTAAAGCAAAGGGTAAACCAATTAAGGTTATTAGTCCTGGTAAGGTATATAGAAGAGATAATGATGATGCTACTCATTCACATCAATTCATGCAATGTGAGGGTTTAGTTGTTGGTGAGAATGTAACAATGGCTGATTTAAAGGGAACACTGAATATTCTTGCAAAGAAGACATTTGGTGATGAACTTGCTATTAGATTTAGACCATCGTTCTTCCCGTTCACTGAGCCTAGCGTTGAAGTTGATGTTGAATGTTTCAAATGTCATGGAAAAGGATGTCCACTATGTAAAGGAAGTGGATGGATTGAAATATTAGGAGCAGGTATGGTACATCCTAATGTATTAAGAATGGCTGGTTATGATACTGATAAGTATCAAGGCTTTGCTTTTGGTGTTGGAGTAGAAAGAATTACAATGCTTAGACATGGAATTGATGATATCAGAACATTTTATACTGATGATGCAAGATTCCTAAAACAATTCTAGAGGTGACTAATTATGAGAGTAAAATTAGAATGGTTAAATGAATTAGTTGATTTATCAGGTTTATCACTTGATGAAATTGTTAATAAGGCATCACTTTATTCTATTGAAATTGAGGGTGTAGATAGAGTTGCAAGAGGAACTAATCTTGTTATTGGTTATGTAAAAACAAAAGAAAAACATCCTGATAGCGATCATTTGAATTGCTTGACAGTTGATGTTGGTGATGAAGTTTTAGATATCGTTTGTGGTGCACCTAATGTTGAAGCGGGACAATATGTTATTGTTGCAAAAGAAGGAGCTGAATTAATTGGTGGTACAATTAAAAAATCAAAAATTAGAGGTGTACCAAGCTGTGGAATGTGCTGTTCTTTAGCAGAACTTGGTGTTGAGCATAAATATGTTGAAGAAAAGTTTGCTAATGGTATTTATTATTTTGAAAAAGCATTAGAAGAAGGCATAAAAGTTGGAATGGAAGGATTAAAGGCACTTAATTTTGCTGATGATATTTTAGAATTAGGTATCACTCCAAATCGTGGTGACTTACTTTCTATGATAGGTGTAGCATATGAATTCAGTGCATCATTTGATAGACCATTAAAACCACTTACTTTTAAACTTGTAAGAGATGCAATTAAAGATGATGAAAAAATTGATATAAAGATAGAAACTAATGGTTGTGTAGGCTACTATGGACAATTGATTAAAGATGCTAAGTTAAATCGCTCTCCAAGGTGGTTAATTTCGCGTCTAATCGCTTTTGGTGTAAGACCGATTAATTTATTCGTTGATATCACAAATTATATTCTAGCGTTATTTGGACAACCACTACATGCATTTGATTTTGAAAAGATTGGTCGTCATATTGTAATTAAAAATGCTAGTGAAGGTGATAAGTTTACAACACTTGATGAAATCGAAAGAACACTTAAAGATAGTGATGCTGTAATTACTGATGGAAAAGATGCTAAATGTTTAGGTGGTGTAATGGGTGGCTTAAATTCAGAAATAACTGATAGCACTACATCAATTATGTTAGAAGCTGCAGTTTTTGACCCTATGACAATTAGAAGAACTGCTGCTAGACTAAATTTGCATAGTGAATCTTCAATGAGATATGAGCGTGGTGTTGATATCAATAGAACAAAGCAAGCTTTAGATTATGCTTGTTTCTTGTTTAAGACATTAGGTGAAGCAAAAATATGTGGAGAACCTTCATTCGCAGGAATTCAAAAGATTGAAGATAAGAAGATTAGTTTAAGCACATATCAAGTTAATAAATTATTAGGAACCAATTTAGATTTATCTGAGGTTAAAGATATATTCACTAAGTTAAATTTCAAGTATGATGAAAAAGAAAATAATACATTATTAGTATATGTTCCAAATAGAAGACCTGATATCACAATTAAAGAAGATTTGATTGAAGAGGTTGCACGTCTTCATGGTTACGAAAAGTTAGAAAATACTATTCCAATGGATAGATCATGCGGAAAACTTGGAGTAAGAGCAATTAATAAACGTAAGATAGGCAAACTTCTAACTAATCTTGGATTAGATGAGGTTATTACATATTCTTTGGTATCAAAAGAGCAAAATTGCACTTTCACTTTAAATCATAAGGAAGGTATTGAAGACTTAAATTTATTGATGCCAATCAATGAAGAAAGAAAGACTTTAAGACAAGGTTTAATTCCATCGTTATTAGATGTAATGAAATATAACTTCTCACGTAAAATTGATAATGTTTCTGTTTTCGAATTTGGTAATGTTTATTATAATATTGAAGGAAATCATTATGAAGATTTATATTTAGGTATAACAATGGCTAATACATTCAGTAGAACACGTTGGAAAGGATTTAATGAAAAGGTTGATTTCTTCTTGCTTAAAGGCATTTTAGAACAAGTGTTCGCAAGTCTTGATAAAACTGCTGAATATGTTGCTATTGATCCTAAATGTAATGAACTTCATCCATCAAGAACTGCAGTTATTATGGTTGATGGAAAGCAAATTGGTTTCATAGGTCAAGTTCATCCTATGTTTGCACGTAAGAATGATTTAGACGAAAGCTATGTTGCTGAAATTAATATACAATCATTATTAGATTCAGAAAAAGATGTTCATCACTATGTAAGTGTTCCAAAGCTTCCAAGTGTTGAACGTGATATAGCAGTTGTTGTGAAGAAAGATGTTAAAGCTATTGATTTAGTTAATGCAATTAAGAAGACTGATAAACAAATCTTATCTGATGTTATTGTATTTGATGTTTATGAAGGTGAAAAGATAGCAGATGATGAAAAGTCAATTGCGTTAAAACTAGTATTCACATCTAATGAACCTTTAACAGATGAAATCATTAATGCAAAAATGAAGAAAGTTATAAAAGATTTAGCATATAGATTTAATGCTAAATTAAGAGATTAAAAAAATAAAGAGATAGGTATTTTCCTATCTCTTTATTTTAATATATTCATCTTTTTTGATATCGATTATGTGATTTTCATCTAGTAATGCTTTTTCTATATTGTTTACAATTACTCTTGGAGTGGATGCTCCAGATGTAATAGCAATATTTTCATATCTTTGTTTGTTAATTTCTTTTAAAGCTTCTTTTATATCGTTAATATTTTCAATTAATACACATGGTTTATTGATAATTGTTTTAGAAATATCAACTAGACTTAAGCTGTTGTTGCTTGTTTTATCTCCCACTACTACTATTAAATCTGCATCTTTTGCTTGTTCGATTAAAGCAAGCTGACGGTTTTTAGTAGCATTACAAATGTCTTCTTTTGTAATAATGTTTGGATATTTTTGTTTTAGTTTATCAATTATTTTAAGTGTTTCAAAATAAGACATTGTTGTTTGATTAGTGAAGAATAATTTTGGATTTGAAATATTTAGTTTTTCGATATCATCTTCCCCTTCAACAACAATAAACTTTCCTTCATTTTGATAGTCCTCGGAAATCCCAAGGCATTCAGCGTGATTCTTTTTACCATAATAGACAACTGAATATCCTTCGATTATCTTTTGTCTTATTAATGATTGAATTTGTTTTACTGATTCACAGGTCGTGTCAATTATATCTAGGCCAGTAGAACTTATTAGATTATATTTATATTGAGATATGCCATGGGCAGTTATAATTATTGATCCTTCTTTTGATTTGATTTCATCAAGTGAATTAATGATGATTATTCCATTATCAATATATGTTTTTGCGATGTTTTTGTTATGAACAATATCACCTAACATATATATCGGTCTTTTTGCATTTGTTATTGCTTCATTGGTTTTTAAGATAGCATTAATTACACCTTTACAAAAACCTTGAGGATGTACTTTGATTATATTCATAGTTATTTCTCCTATAGAATTATTCTATATTATAAATCGTTTTATTTCAACTTTTTATAGACAAATAGGATGAAAAAATATATAATGCTCTTTATATGGAGGCATAAATTTATGTTATATAGTAAGAAATATAAAGATATAGAAATAGTTATTAATACTAGAGGAGCAGAACAAGAATCTTTAATTTATAAAGGTTTTGATTATATGAGAAAAAGAGATGATTTTTGGAATCGTAAAGCACCAGTTCTATTTCCAATAGTAGGTAAGCTTAGAGATTTGAAGACTTATATTGATAGTAATGTATATATGATGAATCAACACGGTTTTGCAAGAGATAAGGAATTTACATTGTTTAATGAAGATGAAAATTCAATTGAATTTGTATCAAAATATGATGAAGAAACATTAAAGATGTATCCATATAAATTTAATTTGTTTATTAAATATGAAATTAAGGATATGGAAGTAAATGTATATTATAATGTGAAGAATGTTGATGATAATCCAATTTTCTTTAACATCGGTGCTCACCCAGGATTTAAACTACCATTAAATGAGGGCAATGAAACATTTGAAGATTATAGTATAATTTTTGAAGAGGAAGAAAATTTTGATGCACCAAGTGTAGAAAGTAATGGCACACTTAATTTTGATATCACTACACCATTTAGAAATATTAAAAAGATAGATTTGAATTATAAATATTTTGTAATCGATGCTATTGTTTTACCTCATTTGAAATCTAGGTATGTAGATTTGGTAAACAAAGATAACAAAGGTATTAGATTTAGTTTCTATGGATTAAATTCTTTTGCAATATGGACTAGACCAAACGCACCATTTGTTTGCTTAGAGCCTTGGCAAGGTTATGCGGATAAGTATAATAGTGATTATAATTTTAAAAATAAAGATGATATTGTAAAACTTGATAAAAATGATGAATACAAAGCTGGTTATTCAATTCACATCTTAAACTAGACAAATTATGTCTTTTGGGGTATAATCAAATTAATAGAAGATAAATAAATACTAAATTATTATTAAATAATTACTAAATAATTAGTATTTTTAATTGGAGTTTTTATGATATTGTGCATTGATATAGGTAATACAAATGCAGTGTTAGGCTTATATAATGAAAAATGCGAAAAGAGTTTTAGGACTGATCGTATTACTGAACAAAATTTCAGGAACTTTGTTTTTGGGACTTGCATCAAAAAAATAATAATTAGTTGTGTTAATAGTGAGATTGAGTCTGAAGTTAAAGAAATCATTAATTTAGTATTAAAGAAAGAACCAATCTTCATTAGGTGGGATTCTAATTTAGGACTAAAATTAAAGCTTAAAAAGCCACAGGAAATTGGTGCTGATTTATTAATTGGCGGTTTTGCTGCAACAATAAAATATGGTGTACCTAATATTGTTGTTGATATGGGTACTGCTACGACTGTGTTTGTAGTGAACAAGAATAAAGAATTCCTTGGTGGTGCTATCACAGCTGGTGCAATTCTTTCATATAAAGAATTACTTGCAAAAGCAAGCAAATTAAAAAATGCTACATTTTTAAAGCCAACTAAATACATTGGTCAAGATACAAATGAGGCTGTAGGTAGTGGCGTTATTTATGGTAATGCTTTAATGATTGAAGGCTTTGTAAATAAAATGAAACAAGAATTAGGCGAAGATGATGTGAAAGTTGTTATTACTGGTGGAATGGCTAATATCATTTATGAATTCTTAGATAATAGTTATATTCATGATGATAATTTATTATTAGATGGTTTATTTGAAGCCAGTAAGATTTTGTAAAAAGGAGGAATATATGTTTTTAACAGAATGGACTGCTCCTCTTATTTTAGCTTTATGTATTGTAGTGCCAATTGTTATTCTAGCAATTGTTGCATTTATAATTGCTCTTGTAAAAAGATCAAAGAAAATGAAGCTAAGTAAGGGAGTCAAGGTAAAAGAAGTAGAATTTGAAAATGATCTGTATAGTGAACTGTTTGGAATTGATAACATTTTGAGTGTTGAATGTGAGATGTCAAGGGTTACAGTTGAAGTTAAGGATATAGATAAAGTTAATACACAATTGTTACAAGAAAGAGGCGCAAGTGGTGTGTTACTTGTTGGAAATAAGGTTAAGTGTAATTTTAAAGAAAACGCTGAAAATGTAGCAAAATATTTGAAAGGACAAATAGAGAAATGATTAAAGATTTTAATAACATCGAACAGTTATGTGTTGATAATATTAGAATGGTTTGTTTAGAGGCTATTGATCGTGCACAAAGTGGGCATCTAGGAGCTGCAATGAGTGGTGCTCCAATGATTCATACACTATTTACAAAATATATTAATGCTACTTGTAAAAATCCAAATTGGATAAATAGAGATAGATTTGTTTTATCAACAGGACATGCATCAAGCATGCTATATGCTGTTTTGTATTTAAGTAATTACATTAAAAAAGAAGATGTTATTAATTTTAGACAATTAGGTAGTATTACTTCAGGTCACCCTGAACGTGGAACTTGTCCTGGTGTTGATGCTTCAACTGGTCCATTAGGTCAAGGTGTAGCAACAGCTGTAGGTATGGCTATTTCAGAAAGATTTATGCATAATTTGTTTCCTGAATTTATTGATCATTATACATATTGTATGTGTGGTGATGGTGATATCGAAGAAGGAGCATGTCAAGAAGCTTTATCACTTGCTGGACTTCAAAATTTAAATAAGTTAATTATTATTTATGATTCTAATGATATTCAACTAGATGGAAAAGTTGATAAAGTTTTAAGAGAAGATAATAAGAAAAAATATGAAGCAATGGGCTTTAATTATTATTTAATTAAGGATGGCTTTAATTTAGAAGAAGTAAATAAAGTTTTAAAGAAAGCAAGAAAATCAGATAAGCCTGTATTTATAGAAACAAAGACAATTATTGGATATGGAACTAGTGGTGAAGCAAGTAATAAATCGCATGGTTCAATGCTTCCTAAAGGTGAAGTTGCTGAAATCAGAAAAGAATTCGGTGGTAACGAATTTGATATCGATAAAGAAGTATATGAATATTATGAAAAGAATTCTGTTACTAGATCTAGAAAAGCTTACAATAAGTGGTTAAGAAAATATAAGAGTGCTAGTGAAGATAGAATCAAAGAATTTGAATCATATTTTGACTCATCAAAAATTGATTATTCACTTCTTCCATCGTTTGATGAAGAAGATAAGAAAAATTATTCATTGAGAAAAGCATGTACTGCAATTCTTTATAATTTACAAGATCAATATAAAGGATTGATGGGAGGTTCTGCTGACCTTGGTTCTAGTGTTGGAACACTAGGACGTGATGGCGATATGAGTAAAGAAAATCCAACTGGTAGAAATATTTTATTTGGTGTACGAGAACATGCTATGGGTTGTATTGCTAATGGTATAACAGCTTATGGCCTTCGTGCTTTTGCATCTAGTTTCTTTGCGTTTTCTGATTATATGAAAGATACAATAAGAATTGCATCAATTGCTAATATTCCTACATTATTTATCTTTAGCCATGACTCAATTGCAGTTGGTGAAGATGGACCAACACATCAACCAATTGAACAATTGACAGCTGTCAGATCAATTCCTAATGTTATGACATTTAGACCAGCTGATGCGAATGAAGCAAAAGTTAGTTATGAAATAGCAATGAAGACTTTAGATAAACCTAGTGTAATCGTAATTTCTAGACAAAATTATGACTATGTTTCTCCTGTTGTTAGTGATATGTATAGAGGTGCTTATATTGCATCAATAGAAAAAGGAGACCTTGATGGTATTATTATAGCATCTGGTAGTGAAGTTCCTATTTCAATAAAAGCGCAAAAACTACTTGAGGAGCGAGGCATCTATGTAAGAGTAGTATCAATGATATGTAATCGATTATTTGATATACAAAACGAGGAATATAAAGAGAAAATATTACCTAACTTTATGAAAAAGAGAATGATCGTGGAAATGGGTGATGCTATTCATATGTATAAATATCTTGATAATATCAGTGGCAAATCAAAAGTATTGAATATGACTACATTTGGTACATCAGGAAAATTAAAAGATGTTTTAAAACATTATGGATTTTATCCAGAGAACATTGTTGATGAATATTTAAAAATTAAATAAGATAATTTAAGATACAAGATAATTATCTTGTATCTTATTTATGCCGTTATAGCTCAGTTAGGGAGAGCAATTGACCCGTAATCAATAGGTCGCCAGTTCGATTCTGGCTAGCGGCACCATATAAAAAAGTAGACAATTATATCAAGTAAGTCTTAATGATTATAATTCATATTTTCCTCAAAATACATTATATAATTGGAGTGTTGTAAGTTCATATAATAAATGAAGTTATAATATAAGTATATGGGGTACAATACAATTGAGTGGACAAGATATAATAGTGATTGAAGGTACATCTACACTTAATTCTAAATTAAAGATAAGACTTACATTGACTATTAGTTAATAAGTTTGATACGAAAAGACCTCTAGAGTATTTACTCAAGAGGTTTTTATTGTTTTATTTTTAAAATATGTATAATAAGATTGATTAATTAATTGATTTTGTGATATAATTCTTTAAAACATATGTGTAAAACAAAAATATGACTATAAAGTCATTAAGAAGTATGACTAATGCAAATATAAAGACATTCGAAATACAACTTTGCTTTTGGATATGTTAATAGGTGAGTTAAATGAAAAAGAATATAGAACAAGATATCAAAAAAGTAAATAAAAAAATTGGTGCAATCATAATAAAAAATATATTTTTAGTGATTGGTCTTTCAATAACTATTTTATCATGGATTTTTCAAGATGAATTTTTTGGTGCAGATCCTGATGTCAATATATTTATGAAATTTGCAAATACACAATCTCATTCAGTTGTTAAAAGTGTAATTTTGTTTATTCCTAGTATTGTTGATATCATTAGAGTATTGTCTTTGTTTGCTTTGTTCTTAACTGTTGCTGGATTAATAATAAAACTATTCTTCTGCAAGACAAAGAGACAAAAAACGATATCACTTATGATAAAGAGTTTGTTAAAATATACAGTTGCTATAGTTGATGTTTTATTCATTTTAAATATTTTTGGTGTTGATACAACAACATTGATAGCTAGTGCTGGTGTATTAACATTGGTTGTTGGACTTGGTGCTCAAAGTTTAATTGCCGATATTATTGCTGGAATTTCAATTGTGTTTGATGAACAATTTGAAGTTGGTGATATAGTTATTGTTGATACCTTTAGAGGTAGTGTTGATGAAATCGGAATTAGGACAACTAAGATTGTTGATTGGAAAGGTCATGTGAAAATAATAAATAATTCCAAGATTACAAGTGTATTAAATGAGAGTAAAAATCAAACTTACGGTGTTTGTAATATTGATATCGATTATGGTGTAGATATAAAGATGGTGGAAGAAATCATTAAACAAAATCTTGACCAAATTAGTGCTAATATTCCAAATATCATTGGTAAGGTTAATTATGGTGGAGTATCATCATTAAAAGAAAACGGAGTTCAATTATTATTTACTGCAAAATGTGAAACACCAAATGTATATGGCGTGCAAAGAGCCATGAATAGAGAATTCAAAATATTGTTTGATAAGAACAATATTAAGATTCCTTTCCCTCAAGTTACTATTTCTGAAAGAAAAGAGAATTAAATGTTTTTTAGGTGTAGCCATCATAAAACGTTTACATCGCTAATTCAGTTTAATAATAATGAAAAAATATTCAATATATAATAAAATTAATTAAGTGTTAGAAATAGCACTTAATTAATTTTTTTTAAAAGGAGAAGAGATTATGGGACGTGTATTTAATTTTTCAGCAGGACCTGCTATGTTACCAGAAGAAGTATTAAAGGAAGTGCAAGACGAATTACTTAACTATAATAATAGTGGTATGTCTGTTATGGAAATGTCGCACAGATCGAAACCTTATGAAAAAATATTAAATGATGCTATTCAAGATTTAAAAGATGTACTTAATGTACCTGATAATTATAAAATTATTTTTGTTCAAGGTGGTGCTTCTCAACAATTTGCTGCTGTACCAATGAACTTGATGAAGAATAAAAAAGCTGATTATATTTTAACTGGACAATTTGCTACTAAAGCATATAAAGAAGCATGTATGTTTGGTGATTGTAAGGTTGTTGCATCAAGTAAAGATAAAGAATTTAGTTATATTCCTGATTGCTCTGATTTGGATATTAGAGAAGATGCTGATTATGTTTATATTTGTGAGAACAATACTATATATGGAACTAAGTTTTGGACATTACCAAATACTAAAGGCAAACCATTAGTATCAGATCAATCATCATGTTTTTTATCAGAACCTATTGATGTTAGTAAATATGGTGTTATTTATGCAGGTGTTCAAAAAAATGTAGGACCTGCGGGACTTGTAATTTTAATTATTAGAGAAGATTTAATAAGGGATGAACTTGATATCGTAACTCCTACGATGTTAAAGTGGAAAACACAAGTTGATGCCAATAGTTTATATAATACTCCTAATGCTTTTGCTATTTATGTTTGTGGCAAAGTATTTAAATGGATTAAGAAGATTGGTGGACTTGAAGAAATGAAGAAGAGAAACCAAGCTAAGGCTAAGATATTATATGATTATTTAGATCAATCTAAATATATTGCTACAGCTAGTAAAGAATCAAGATCAATGATGAATGTTACGTTTAGAACTGGTAGTGAAGAATTAGATAAGAAGTTTGTGGAAGAAGCTAAAGATTATAATATAGTATCTATTAAAGGACATCGTGCTGTTGGTGGTATGAGAGCATCAATTTATAATGCTATGCCAATCGAAGGTGTTAAGGCTTTAGTTGAATTTATGAAGAAATTTGAAGCGGAGAATTTATGATATGAAAGCGATATGTTTAAATAATATATCAAAAGTTGCTTTAGCAACACTTAGTGGTGATGATGTAACTGTTGATAATTTAAAAGATGCTGATAGTGTATTGGTTCGTTCATTCGATATGCATGATTATGATTTAGGTAATAATGTTTTAGCTGTTGCTAGAGCTGGAGCAGGAGTAAATAATATTCCAATTGATGTATATGCTGAAAGAGGTGTTGTAGTATTCAATACACCAGGAGCTAATGCTAATGCTGTTAAAGAATTAGTTTTATGTGCTTTGCTTTTATCTAGTAGAGGCATTATTGAAGGTAATAATTGGGTTAAAGATAATAAGAGTGATGAGAATATTGCGAAGATTGCTGAAAAAGCAAAATCAAAATTTGCGGGTAATGAAATTTATGGTAAGAAAATTGCTTGTTTAGGTTTAGGTAAAATTGGTATTCTTGTTGCTAATGCTTGTGCATCTTTAGGCATGAGTGTAATTGGATATGATCCATATTTAACAGTAAGTAATGCGATGAAAATCGAAAAAGATTTAAAGTATGTTGAAAAGATAGAAGATGCTGTCAAGGATGTTGATTTTGTTACTATTCATATTCCTGCTAATGATTCAACAAAGAACTTGATTAATAAAACAGAATTTGATGTTATGAAGCAAGGTGTTGTGCTTCTTAACTTCTCTCGTGATGTTTTAGTTGATGAAGTAGCTTTGAAGGAAGCAATTGATAAAGGAATAATTAAAAAATATGTTACTGATTTTGCTAATCCAACAGTAGTTAATTTGCCAAATACTATATGTCTTCCTCATCTAGGTGCAAGCACTGAAGAGGCTGAAGATAACTGTGCTATGATGGCAATTAATCAACTTAAGGATTATTTAGAAAATGGTAATATAACAAATTCAGTAAATTATCCTGCTGTATCTGCTGGACTTAAGGGAAGAGATATCAGAATTTGTATTAATCACCATAATGTTCCTGGTATGATTGCAAAATTTAGTACTGTATTATCTAAAGAAAATATAAACATTTCTAATTTAGTTAATAAATCAAAGGCTGAATATGCATATACTATTATCGATATCGATAATGTTGATATCGATAAAGATAAAGTAATCACATCATTAAAAGAATTAGATGGTGTTTTAAGGGTTAGAATTTTATGATAAAGTTAGGTTTACCAATCTTATATGAATATGATAACTTAGAAGATAATTTCAAATTAGCAAAAAAACTTGGTTTAGATTTTGTTGAGATGAATTTGAATTTTGGTTATTGTAGAAAAGAAATGGAAGAGGGTAAAGTTAAAGAACTATTAGAAAAATATAATTTAGAAGCAACCCTTCATTTTTATGATGAAGCTGATATGGGTAGTTATGATGAGGTTGTTGATGCTTATTTAGTTTTACTAAATAAATATGCATCACTTGGTCATGGTTATATTAAGATGATGAATTTTCATAATATTCCAGGACCTGTAGTTACAATATCAGGAGTAAAGAATTATATTTATGCAAAAGAATATGATGAATATTTAAAAAGGATTATTAAAAACTTTAAAAAAGCAGAAGCAATAGTCAATAAATTTGATATCAAAATGGTAATTGAAAATGTTGATGGGGCTAAGAATGCTGACTTTTTAATGGAAAACTTTATTCATTTAAAAGACGAAGGATTTAAATTTACTTATGATATTGGTCATGATAATATGCAAAACGATAGTGTTTTAAAATTACTTGAAAAAACAGAACTTAAATTTGATGAGTTTCATTTTCATGATGGCAATAGAAAAGCATGTCACTTGGCACTTGGAGAAGGAACAATCAATTTAAAATATTTTAAAGATTTAGCAATAAAGAATGATGCTTACGTTTTACTTGAGGTAAAATCTAGTGAAGATTTAATTAAGAGTGTTCCATTCTTTAAAGCATTATAAAATAAAAAGGGAGAGTTAAAAACTCTCTCTTTTGTTTTTACATTACGAAATAAATAAAGCGAAAATTAATGGTATTGTTATTAGACCAATTACGTGTGAAACTAATGCCATTCCAGCACAATCGATAACATCTTTATCAAATGCAGATGGGATAATTACAGTATTTAAACCAAGAGGCATTGAAATATAAGTAATTAGACATAATAATAAATAATCATATCCTGATAAATCAAAAATAGCTCCAGCTAGTTTATATAATAAACCAAAGGCAACAGGGATTAAAATTGTTCTAATAATTGAAATTGCATAAATTCTATAATCCTTCAAGCATTTCACAATATCATAACTTGCAATTACAACACCTGTTAAGATCATTGCAACTGGTGACATACAAGCTGCGCCAGATGCGATAGCATTTGATATGAATTTTACATTTGCATTAATCCAAGCTCCACCACCAGTTAAACCCAAAATAACACCTACAAGTAATCCAATAAATATAGGGTTGAATAAACGCTTCAAGTATTTTACAAATACATTTTGGTTCTTATCGTTCTGTTGATATTCAATTGGTATCAATAGATTAGGAAGTGCCCATAATGTAAATACGAATTGAGGGATGATTGTGAAGATTAAATAATAAATTTCATAATTAGGATTAACTGCTTGAACGATTGGTATACCAATATATGTGAAATTTGAATAAATTAATCCATATTGATACATCTTCTTTAGATAATCATCGTTCTTAATTAGTAACATACCAATTAATAATCCTAAGAATGTTGTTGCTGCTGTAATTATTAAACTAAATAATAAAACAGAACCAGATGTACTTAGGTTATCAACTGTAAAACTAGTCATAAATGATTTTACTAAAACAAATGGTAAAAATATTGTTGATAGTAGTTTTGACAATGTTTTAATTGAATCTTTCTTTATAACTTTTAGTTTAATTAATAAATAGCCAATAATTATAAAGATAAATAAAACAGCCATTTGTGATAGTGTAGTATTAAATATTTGTTTAAACATAATTTATCTCCTTTTCAAAAAATTAATTAATAAGATTATACCACTAATAATCTAAAAAAAACTAGAAAAAAAATAAAAAAATAAATTTATCTTGCTTAGAAAACACATTCATAGTAATATATTATAGGAATTGAGGATATATCCAAATGGGAAAAAAGAAAAAACTTACTTTGCAACAACGATTAGCAAAGAGAAAAATTAAAAGACCTAATTGGTTTATATATTTTTTGTATTATTTCATTATGACTAAATTTGTTGGAAAGAAATATAAAGCTCATTATGAGATAATTGATGATATCAACGAATGCGAAGGTGCTAAGTTTTTGATTTGGAATCATTTATCACGGGTTGATCATATGTATTTAATGGAAGCAACTTATCCAACTAGAATTAATATTTTAGCAGGATATAATGAATTCTTTAGAAGTCATTTGCATTTAGTATTTAAATTAAATCAAATTACACCTAAGAAGCACTATACTAATGATATTCCAAGTATTAAGGCTCTTAATTCATTAATTAAGCAAGGTGCTACAATATGTATGGCACCAGAGGGGATGAGTTCTATTTATGGAACAAATCAGCCTATTGTTCCTGAAACAGCCCATTTTTTAAAGCATCATAAGATTCCAGTTTATTATATGGAAATGAGAGGACAATATTTAGTTAGTACTAAAGCTATTCAAGATGAAAGATATGGTAATACTTATGCTAAGTTGATGCTTCTATTTACAAAAGAAGACCTTGAAAGATTGAGTGAGCAAGAAATTACAGATATCTTGAATGAAAAATTTAGACATGATGAATATTTATGGAATAAAGAGCAAAGAATTAAATATACACATAAAGGTAATGCTTTAGCTCGTAATTTATCAACACTTTGCTATAAGTGCCCTAAATGTGGTAGTGAAATTCAAATGGAAGAAGATGGAAATAACTTAAGATGTAAATGCTGTGGTAATAGTGTTACAGTTAATGATTATTATGATTTTGTTCCTAATAGTGAAGATGCTAAATATCCTATTTCACCATCAAAGTGGGTTGAATGGGAACGTTGTAAAATTATTAAAGAAATTAGAGAGAAACCAGATTATTCATACAGCTGTGAAGTAAAATTAGGATATTTACCTCCATATAAATATGTGTCAGATAAAAAGACAAGTGAGATTTGTGGTGAAGGTATTTTCACAGTTGATCATGATGGAATTCATTATAGAGGTACTAAATTAGGTGAGGCATTTGATTTTGATTTATCATATAAAGCAGTGTATTCATTACCAATAGTAACTGATACGACATTCTTCAGTGTATATGTTAATGATGAATATCATGATGTTTTCCCAAAAGTGCCTTCAACAATGAAGTTGTTATTACTTGTTGAAGAGATGCATAGACTTCATGTTAATTTATGGAAAAACTTTAAATGGAATGATTATATGTATGACGAAAGTCTAAATGATGAAAAATTGGATGAATTATTCTTTTCTAAAGAAAGTTTAGATTATAAACGGAATAACAAAGATAATGAATAGAAAAATTTTAATTACGTATTTTGAAAATTTTGCATCACGTGCTATTAATGCATCAAAAGAAGTTGTATGTGCACTAGATGATAAAATAATAATTGATGATGATATTTTTTGTATTGAAAAAAAAGAATTGAAGGTATCATGGAATGATATTGAAAAACAAATCAATGAAATTGATGAAGGCTTTGATTTTTTGATTCTTTGTGGTGAAGCTCAAAGTTATGAAAAAGTAACAATTGAGGTAAAAGCAAATAATATTTGTAAAGGTGTTGATAAATACGGAATTAGTAAAGATATTAATATTGAAGTGTTAAAAGATAAAAATGAAGAAATTAATACTTTATTTGAAATTAATAATTTCTAAATTAAAGATATTAATTTTTCTAATAATGCTGGTAGTTATTTATGCAATAGAGCGTATTACCTAGCCATGAAACATTTTAAAAATAAAAAAATCATGTTTGTTCACTTTCCACTTTTGAGGGAACAAGGTGGAGGATGCGAAAAACAAGAATTAGTTAAAAATATGATTAATATTTTAGAAAGAGTGGGGAAATAAAAATGGATTTAAAGATAGTAATTAGAGATAATGTTATTACTAAAGGATATAGTACTAGAGTATATATGAAGAATGGTACTGAATACCTTAATCCAAGAAAAGTACATTTTAGTTCAAATGATAAATTATCAATTGATGATACTGGCTTCGTTGTAGGATTAAAAGAAGGTGAAGGTGTAGTTACTTTAATATATCGTAGAGAAGAATGTACTGCTACAATCCAAGTAGTAAAAGAAAAAAAGGTTATGTATATTGGTCATAGAGGAGCAAGACCATTAAGTGATGATGAAATAGTTATACCTAATACTTCTTCAGCGTTCCAAGTTGGTGCGAAAAGAAATACTTATGGTATCGAAACAGATTTAAGAGTTAGTCCTGACCATGTCTTCTACTGTCACCATGATGGAGAAGTAACAACAACTCAAGCTAATTTTATAGAAGCTGAACTTAAAGAAAACGAAGTTGAAGTAGGAAGTGATATCAATAAAATTGATTTTTCTATTCTTTCAAGATTAAATGTTTATTATACAATTGGTGGAAGAAATGTGAAAAATGAAATTGCATTATTAACTGAATACTTAAGAATATGTAAAGAATATAATAAAAAATGTATTTTAGAATTCAAATGGACTAATGGTATAAATAATTATGATTGTAGTTATGTAAATGAAGTTGTTGAAATAGTAAAAAGAAAAGAAATGTACGAAAATGTCTTCTTCATGACATCAATGAGGCCATGTCTTGAACATTTAAGAGCTAATTATAGCGATGCATCAATGCAACTTTTGACTGGAAAAGAAACAACTAATCAAGATAGCATTGAATGGTGTGTTAAGTATAGAGCATCATTGGATGCTTATTATCCATCACTTAATAAAAACTTTATTAAGCAAATTCATGATAATAATTTATATGTTAATGCTTGGACTGTTAATGAAAAATCGGCTTGTGATGAATTAATTGAGATGGGCGTTGATATGATTACAAGTGATTTATTACAAGCAGATGAATAAAAAAATTAAAAATAATAAAAAAATGTTTTAAAACTTTGGAAAATATATTATAATAATGTTATAAGGAGAAGGAAAAAAATGGAATTAAAAGGATCAAAAACAGAAAAGAATTTAATGGCTGCTTTTGCAGGTGAAAGTCAAGCAAGAAATAAGTATACTTATTTTGCAAGTGTTGCAAAAAAAGAAGGATACGAACAAATTTCAGAAATTTTCTTGAAGACTGCTGAAAATGAAAAAGAACATGCAAAATTATGGTTCAAAGCATTAGGTGAACTTGGAACAACTGCAGAAAATTTAGCTGCTGCAGCTGCTGGAGAAAATTATGAATGGACTGATATGTATGAAAGATTTGCAAAAGATGCTGAAGAAGAAGGATTCAAAGCATTAGCATATCAATTTAGAGCTGTTGCTAAAATTGAAAAAGCTCATGAAGAGAGATATCGTGCATTACTTAATAATGTTGAAATGAAAGCAGTGTTCGAAAAGAGCGAAGAAACAATGTGGGAATGCAGAAATTGTGGTCATTTAGTAATTGGAAAGAAAGCTCCAGTTGTATGCCCAGTATGTGCTCATCCACAAAGCTATTTTGAAGTTAGAAAAGAAAATTATTAATTTTTAAGATTATTCATTCAGTTAAACTCAAATTTAGAATTACCTAGATTTGAGTTTTTACTTTAATAAATTATTTATAAATATTAATTTGATATCAAAGAAAGGGAAATAAATGAATACAAAATTAAAAGATATTAGAGATATTGATAAAAACATGAAGGAATTAACTATCAATGAAGATGATGATACTATTTGGTATGAAGTTAATGCTGAAGTGATTAATAAATATATGCAAGGAAAAGCTTTTAAAAATGGTGAATTTAATCGTTTGAATGATGTTTATGTAAGTGAAAATGTTGAAACTCTTAAACATCATCCTGCTGGATTTAATTTAGAATTTAAAGCCAAAACAAACACAATCAAATTGAAAGCAAAGCTTGCTGGTGCTGCATATATGTCTCATATGACTGCGGTTGGAACTATAGGTTTTAGTTTATATGTGAAAAAGGGTAATAAATGGTATTTTGTTAATTCTAGTAAAATTAATAAAAGCGAATATGAAGTTGATTTATTAACTAATATCAATAATAAAGAATATACATATAGATTATATTTTCCATTATATCAAGCTTTATATGAATTAAGTCTTGGTGTTAAGAAACCTGGATGTTTAGAATTTATTAAAGAAGATAGAGAAACTTTATTAATTTATGGTACTTCGATATCACAAGGTGGTTGTGCTACTAGACCAGGAATGGATTATGGCGCAATTTTAGGAAGAATGAAAAATCTAAATGTCATTAATTTAGGTTTTTCAGGTAGTTGTAAAATTGAACAAAGTATGTGTGGCATTATCAATGATATTGTAAAAGAAAATAATGTAAAGAAAATAATATTTGAAGTTGAGTGTAATTCTCCATCTTATGATCATTTTAAGACTAGATTTAGTTATTTGCTTGATAATTTATATAATAAAGAAAATATAGAAATATATTTGATTAGCCATTTTGATGAAGCACTACCATTTGTAAATAATAAAATAAAGAAATACCGTAAAGGATTCAGAGAAGTACAAGAAGAAGTAGCAAAAAAATATAATATTCATTATATTGATGGAATTAAGATTACTAAAGGTATTGATTGTGAAGGAAGTGTAGATGGTGTACATCTTACTGACTTAGGTTTTTATGAGGTTGCTAAGAAATTAGCCAAAATAATATAGAACTATAAATAGTAATAACAATAATTAATAATAAATATTGTTATTACTTTTTTATTTGTTTGAGTTGTTAGAAAAAGAAAATAATAGTATAATCATATAATAAGCGTAAATTTTAATCGGTATAATAAATGAAGGCATTGTATGAAAGAAAAATATAAATATTATTTTCTTACATTTATTAGATTTTTAGGAGATTCTTTTTTTTATCCTTTTTTTGCATTATATTTACATTCAAAAGAAGGAATAGGAGAAGGTAGAATTGGTGTATTAATAGCTATTATCCCTTTTATAGGATTAATTGCTAATCCAATTCTTTCAAAAATATGTAAGAATTTTAAGATTTTAAAAATTGTTTTAGGCATTATTGGTATACTTGAAGCATTATTAATCTACTTAATTCTTAATGTTAATGATTTTTATTCATTGTTAATATTAACTATTTTATTAGCACTTGTAGGAAGTAGTCATTATGGATTACAGGATTCTTTGCTTACAATTTTTGCTACAAACAATAAAATGAATTATTCAAACATTCGCGTTTGGGGATCTATTGCTTATATTTTTGGTACTGCAATTGCAGGATTTTTAATTAAAGAATTCAATTATGATTTTTGCTTTTATATTTGTTCTGTTTTATTTGTTATGGCATCAATCTTTTACTTAAGTGTAAAATCTGCATATAACGAAGAAAAGAAGGAAGAAAAGCGAAGCTTTAAAGAAGTTATAAAAAAAAAGAATTTTAATCTATATGTTATTTTTTATATGTTATTTTATGGTGTTTTTAAAACAAGTAATAATTTCTATTCTTTACTGCTTGAATCACGTGGCTTATCTGAAGCTATTTTTGGTTATAATTATGCTATTTTTGTTAGTGTAGAAGTTATGTTGTTATTCTTATTTGATCGTTTTAACAAGAAACTTAATTATAAGCGCCTTCTTGGTATTGCTGTTATATCACTTTCTATTATGGTTCTAGTTAATGCTTCATCTCTTCCATCAACTCTTATTATTATATTTAGTATTTTAAGAGGAGTGAGTTGGGGAATAGTGCTTCATGTAAGTAATAAAGTTGTTGTTCAATTTTTAGGTGTAAAGAATACTACGGTTGGTACAATGATTCTTGATTTAGCATATTCGATTATAGTTATTATTTGTAATACAAGCGGTGGCCATATAATTGAAGCAACAAGTTATCAATTATTCTATTTCATTCTAGCAATTATAGCTATAATAGATTCTGTATTTTATTATTTGTTTGTAAGAAAGCATATAAACGTTAATGATGAAATAGCTATTGTTGATAATGTAGATAATAATTAATTTAGAAATTGAAGGTGTGATATGAGATTGTTTATTGCTATTAATTTTAATAATGAAATTAAGAATAAGATTTATGAACAAGAATTATTGTTAAAGGAGCATATGGTTAATGGTCATATTACATCTTTATCCAATATCCATTTAACATTAATCTTTATTGGTGAGACGTTAAAACCTAAAGAGATAAGTGGTTGTATTGAAAAGATAAATTTAAAAAACTTTGATATTTTTATTAAAGGGTTTAAATATTTTAATCGTGATGGTAAAAGATTATATTATTTAGATATCAAAAAGAATAATAATCTAAATTTAATTTATAATTTATTATTTGAAGAATTAACCAAAAAAGGTTTTGATATCGAAGATAGAGAATATAAACCACATATAACTCTTGCAAGAGAAGTAATACTTGATAATGATGTTTATTTAGATGACTTAAACTTAAATGTGAATGTTAATAAAGTTAGTTTAATGGAATCAAAGAGAATTAATGGTAAACTCGAATATGTCGAGTTGTATTATAAAAAGTTGGGTGAATGATATGAAAAGAAAATATGTAAAAGCAAGACACCGGATAATTGAAACTTTGGTTTATCCTTTTATAAGATTAATGATTGCTTTTAAATATAAATACCGATTTGATAGATTGAAAGTAACAAGAAAAAATCCTCATATCGTTGTTTATAATCACTTATCTGGTGATGATCAATTTTTAGTTGGCTTTTCAATTAGAGGGCCAATCTATTATGTTGCTACTGAAGATATTACTTCAATGGGCTTTTTGTCTAAATTATTAAATTACTTGGTTTACATTATTCCATTTAAAAAATCTACAAATGATGTTAATGCAGTTAGAATATGCTTAAAAGTAATAAAAGAAGGTGGAACAATTATTATAGCTCCAGAAGGTAATAGATCTTATGATGGAACAACTTGCTATATCAAGCCAAGTATTGTAAAAATGATAAAGAAAATGAAGGTACCAGTAGTAATATATAATTTATCTGGTCTTTATGGCGCCCTTCCACGTTGGGCTGATAAAAGTAGAAGAGGTGAGTGCGAGGGAAGAATCAAAAGAATTCTTACATATGATGAATATAAAGACTTATCAAATGAAGAATTTTATGAAATTATAGCAAATGGCTTAAGTCATGATGAAACTAAAATTGAAGGAAGCTATAAAAGTAAGCATCTTGCTGAATATGTAGAACGTGTATTATATGTTTGTCCTAAGTGTGGTATTACAAAATTTAAATCAAAAAAAGATATTTTAAGATGTACTACCTGTGGACTAGAAGCCAAATATCAAGAGGATATGCGTTTTAAGAATAATTATCCATTTGAGACGATTAGAGATTGGTATAGATATCAAGAAGCTTTTGTTAATAGCTTAGATCTTGAAAAATATGATGGAAAAGTAATATTCGATGATGATGTTACACTTTTAAAGGTAATACCATATAAGAAAAAACATAAAGTATATGACAAATGTTTAATAAATTGTTATAATAATAAGGTAGAATTTATTGATAAAGAAACTAGCGAAGCAAAATCATATGATTATAAAGATATAACTGCCATGAGTTGCTTAGGTAAAAATAAATTCAACTTCTATATTGATAATGATATATATCAAATTAAAGGCGATGAAAGATTTAATGCTTTAAGGTATGTTAATATTTATTATCATTATAGAAATGTCAATAACTTATGTGATGTGGAGGATACGTATGGCAACAGGAAGTTTTTGGGATTATGATGTTTGGTCGTTAATAATTGTTATTGCTGTTCTTTTAGTTAGTCTTTTAGTTGCTAATTTGATAAAAAAGACAGTACCTTTCCTAAGGAGGAGCTTAATTCCAGCCTCTGTTCTGGGAGGATTAATTTTATTATTAATTGCTTCTATTTATTATCTTGCTACAAAAGAGGTGTTTTTTAACATTTCAATTTTTGGTTCAAGCACTTATTTGAATGCTGAAGGTCTAGAAGTTAAAAAAACAGGAACCCAAATTTTAGAAATAATAACATATCATTGTTTAGGAATAGGTTTTATTGCAATGGCTTTAAGAGATACAAAAAAGCCTCTTGATAAAAAGTCTACTAGAGATATATTTAATTCAGGATGTACTACAGTAGCATCTTATTTAATTCAAGCAATATTTGGAATAGGAATTACAGTTATTTTTGGTTTGTTATCTACAAAGATATTTAAGGCATCTGGTTTGCTTATGTCATTTGGATATGGTCAAGGAACGGGACAAGCCCTAAATTGGGGTAGTATTTATGAAAAATTTGAAGAGAACCCTTTTGTAGGAGGAGCTAACTTTGGTCTAACAATTGCTGCACTGGGATTTTTGAGTGCTAGTATTGGTGGAGTTTTCTATTTAAATTATTTAAAAAAGAAAGGTAAAGTAGTTCAAGCAAGCGAAGAAGAAGCAAAAGCTGTATATTTAGAAGAAATTCAAACAACAGATGAGATACCAATGAATGGTGGAATTGACAAAATAACTATTCAAATTGCAGCTATTTTAGGAATTTATGGTGTTAGTTACTTTTTAATGTGGTTATTTGGTACACTTGTACCTGGTGTTAAAAGCATAATTTATGGATTTAATTTCTTGATTGGCACATTACTTGCTATTCTAACAAAAGCAATTTTGAAATTCTTGGTTAGAAAAGGTGTTGTAAAGAAAAAGTATTTGAATACATTTATGATGAATAGAATAGGTGGATTTGCTTTTGATTTAATGATTGTTGCTGGAATTGCAGCAATTCAAATCCAATTAATTAAAGATTATTGGTATGTATTACTTGTTTTAGGTGTTGTTGGAGCTGTTATTACATTTGCTTATAATCTATTTGTAGCTAATGCCTTATTTAAAGATTATAAATATGAACAATTCTTTGCTATGTATGGTATGCTAACTGGTACAGCATCAACTGGAGTTATCTTACTTCGTGAAATTGACCCTGAATTTAAGACTCCAGCTAGCAATAACCTTATTTTCCAAACATTACCTGCTATTATTTTTGGTTTTCCAATGATGTTCTTGGCTGGATATTGTAATCAAAGTGACAAAGCAACCTATATTACACTAGGAATATGTGTCATTTTCTTTGTATTTATGAATTTGATTCTATTTAGAAACCAAATATTTAGAAGAAAAACAAATAAATAAGGATGTATTTTATAATGGAAAGAGAAAAAGAAGTGGTTTATAACTTTTTAAAGAATGCGGGAGTCTTCTAATTATCAACAATTAACGAAAATAAACCTGATTCAAGGCCTTTTGGAGCCATTCATATCTACGAAAATGACTTATATTTGATTACTGGAAAGAAAAAAGCAGTTTACAAGCAAATTAAGGCATGCAATTTTGTAAATATATGTGCCATGAGCGGTGAAAAATGGATTAGAATTGACTGTAAATTGGAAGAAAACGATAGCATTTCAGCTCAAGAGAGCTTTTTAAATGAATTTGAAAGTTTAAAGGCAATGTATAGAGCTGGAGATGGCAATTGTGGGGTATAAAAATTAGTCGAAGTTGAAGCTAAAATTTGTAGTTTTATTTCTAGTCCAGAAGTATACAAATTTTAAACAAATTAATATTAAAAAAGTGGTAAAAAAATAAAAATCTTTTTTTATCACTTTTTTATTTGGTTTGATTGTAGCTAAAATTATCAATCTTAAAATTGATGAAAAAAACCAAAAAAAAGTTATTCACGTGGAAAAGTCAAAATATTTTTCCGAGGCCATATTATTTTGCGAAATTTACGCGTTAATTTTGCTTAAAATCGTTTTTCACTCGTTCTGTTTATAACTTTTAGTCCGAGATGCAAATTTGATTATAAGAAATATTTTGAAAAAACGGGTAAAAAGTCAAAAAAATGACAATTTTTGCAATTTCTGAAAAATTTTTTCTCTTTGCAATTTTTTTGATGAAAAAAATAATTGCAAAAAATAGTAAAAAAAAGATTTTTAACTTTTCAAAAAGAGATAAAAAAAGTATAATATTTATATATAAAAAATCATGATAAAAGCTTTAATAATGATCGTTATTTTTTGTATATAATTTTTTGATTAAGGAGGACGAGGCTATGGAGAGAGATTTGCTGTTAGAAATTGAGAAAATAATCAATAGTGGATTATCAGATGAGGAGATTAGAGACGCGTTGGGTGATTATCACGAGAATGATATAGCCTCAGTTGTTCATGACTTATCTAAAGAGGATAGAGAGAAGCTTTATAAGTTCTTAAGTGATGAAGAATTAGCCAATATTTTCACATATTTGGACGATGTTGAAGATTATATTGAAGAACTTCCTGTTGAAAAGGCCGCTGATATCATTGAAGAGATGGATTCTGATGATGCTATCGATGTTTTGCTTGAATTGGATGAGGAAGATAAGAACGAAATCCTTAATGAAATGGATAAAGAAGCGGTTGATGACATCAAATTGATTAGACAATATGATGAAGATCAAATCGGTAGTAGGATGACAAACAATTATATTGCAATTCAGAAGGATATGACAATAAAACAAGCTATGAAAGCCGTTGTTGATGAGGCAGCAGAGCACGATAATGTCTCTACAATCTTCGTTTTAGATGGAAAAAAGTATTATGGATTGATGGATTTAAGAGATTTAATCATAGCTAGAAATGGTACACCGCTTGATGATATAGTAAAAACTGCTTATCCAGCACTTCAAGCTACTACTGATATTAGTGAATGTATTCAGGATTTAAAGGAATATGCACTAGATAGTATTCCAATTTTAAATGAAGAGAATGAATTAATAGGTGTTATTACTTCTGATGATGTAGTTGAGACAGTTGATGAAGAATTAAGTGAAGACTATGTAAAATTAGCCGGTATTGTTGATACAGAAGACCTTGATGAATCATTATTTACTTCTGTAAAGAAAAGAATTCCTTGGCTTTTAGCTCTTTTAGCTTTGGGTTTGGTAACTTCTTTATTGATTTCAGGCTTCCATAGTGTTGTTGCTGCTTTGCCTGCATTGGTATTTTTTCAATCATTAATACTAGATATGAGTGGTAATTCTGGAACTCAAAGCTTAGCTGTTACAATCAGAATTATTACAAATGAGGAAATTGATAAGAAATTAATTACAAAAACAGTAGGTAAAGAGGTATCAATAGGTTTTGTGAATGGTACTTTATTAGGTACACTTGCTTTTGTTTCGGTATTTTTGTTCTTATTTATTAGTAAAACTACTATTGTGGTTAATACTGAATTTAGCACTAAAGCGTGTTTGCTAGCCGCTATGAGTGTTTCTATTGCTTTGCTTGGAGCAATGACCATTTCTACATTCTCAGGTGCAGTAATTCCAATTATCTTTAAAAAGATAAAAATTGACCCAGCTGTTGCTAGTGGACCATTTATTACAACTTTAAATGATATAATTGCAGTAGCAATTTATTACGGACTTGCAAGTATTCTATTTGCAACCTTCTTATAAAAAACAAAAGTAGACTTAGGTCTACTTTTTTATAATATAGGATTATATTTGTCTACTTATGTTTTTTCTTCATTATATTGCTTTAATTGTGTAGAAGTGGTAAAATCAAAACGTCTTTTGATTTTTTAATATATGGAGGAATTATGAATCAAGTATGGTTATACATAGTATTTGCTATTTGTTTTATAGCATTACTATTTGTGTTGTTTAATTATGTAAGAATTTTGAAAATGCCTGAAGGCAATGAAAAAATGGTAAAGATGAGTGGCATAATTCGTGATGGCGCTAATGTATTCATTAAAAAAGAATTTACTACTATTGCTATTGTTATTGGAATTGTTGCTATTCTTTTATCACTATTTATTGAAAAATGGGGTGGAGTTACTTACATACTTGGTGCTTTCATGAGTACTATTGTTTGTGTTCTAGGCATGAAAAGTGCCACTTACGCCAATGTTAGAACTGCTAATAAGGCTAAAGA
Source organism: Bacilli bacterium (assembly GCA_017450215.1). GTDB lineage: Bacteria > Bacillota_I > Bacilli_A > ML615J-28 > CAG-698 > RGIG3506. The sequence continues at coordinate 40,905 of JAFSVH010000129.1, forward strand.
ATCTATGTCAATTGGTAAAACTGTTAAAGTTGCCTTAACTGGTGGAAGTATTAGTGGTTTAAGCGTTCAAGCATTAGGTTTACTTGGATTATTATTAATTGTTGTGATTAGTGGTGTTGCTACAACTGATCAAAGCACTGGTTCTGGATTATTAAATATCGCTGCTTTAAAAACTAATGCAAGCATTATGAGAATTACTACTTATTCATTAGGATGCTCTACTGTAGCAATGTTTAATCGTGTTGCTGGTGGTAATTATACTAAAGCTGCTGATATATCAGCTGATATTTTAGGCAAAATTAGAAATGATTTACCTGAAGATGATAGTCGTGTTCCTAATGTAATAGCTGATTTCATTGGTGATAATGTTAATGATATTGCAGGAAATTGTTCAGACCTTTTAGAAAGCTTTGTTGCTACAATGTCTGCTTCAATTGTTGTCGCTATATCTTTAATGGCTAAGTTCCCTGAGATTGGTGAAGCATTCTTTAAATCAACTTATATGTATCCAGTTGTTGTTGCAGGTGGTGGTTTGTTTGGGTGTATCATTGGCTTATTATTTGTTACAGTTAAGAAGATGGGTAATAATCCATCAAAGGAACTTGATTTAGCAACTTATATTTCAGCATTCTTTGCTATTGCATTTAGTGGAATTATTTCTTATGTTGCTTTCCATGGTCAATCTGAACAAATGCAATTAATTGGATTTAAGATTGGCTGGGCATCTCCTTGGGTATGTGCTATATTGGGTATTATAAGCGGTGTTGCTATTGGAATGATTACTGAATATTATACAAGTAGTGATTATAAGCCAACTAGAACTATTGCTGAATACGCATTAGAAGGTGAAGCTTTTGTAGTAACAAAAGGTGATGCAGTTGGTTCAAAATCTTGTATGTTCCCAATTTTAATTATTGGTGCATCATTATTGATTTCAGGTTTAGTATCTGGAACTTATGGAATTGCTATTTCTGCTCTTGGAATGTTATCATTTGTAGCTACTACTGTTTCTATTGATGCATTTGGCCCAATCGCTGATAATGCTGGTGGTTTAGCTGAAAGCTGTCATTTAGATCCAGATGTAAGAGTAATTACTGATAAACTTGATTCTGTTGGTAATACAACAGCTGCAATTGGTAAAGGATTTGCTATTGGTTCAGCTGCATTTGCTACTGTTTCATTAATTGTTGCTTATGTTGGTAATTATGATGCTTTTGCTGAACTTAACGTTCCTGCTATTTCAAGCTTTGTTGTTATCGCTGGTTGTATCATCGGTGGTGCATTGATTGAATTCTTTAGTGCTTTACTTACTGATAATACAATTCAATCAGCAAAAGAATTGGCTGATGTTGGTGATAAGCAATTATCTGATCCTGCAATCTTAGCTGGTGAGAAAGACCCAGACTATAATCAATTAGTAAAACTTGCTACTTCTTCAGCATTAAAGAGAATGTTGCTTCCATCAATTATTGCATTACTTGTTCCATTAGTAGGTGGTGCTATCTTCGGTGTTGATTTCGTTGTTGGTGTTTTGTTAGGCGCAACTGTAGTTGCTATTCCTCGTGCTATCTTTATGGGTAATTCAGGTGGCGCTTTTGATAATGCAAAGAAATATATTGAAAGTGGTGGAATCCCTGGACACGGAAAAGGAACTGCTGCACATAAGGCTGCTGTAACAGGAGATACAATTGGTGATACAAGAAAAGACGTTGTTGGTGTTGCGCTTGATATATTCATTAAGATGATGTCAACTGTTGCTACAACACTATTTGTTGTAATTCATGCTTTAAATAGTATTATAGGTATTTTATAAAAATATATTATAAATAATTACTATATTAATAAGAAAGAAAACTTCTTAAGTGTAACACAAACATTTAAGAAGTTTTTTTGTTTATGGTTGTTTTAATATCTTTTTTAATAGCTTAATGGTATAATCTTAATAGAATTACTATATTAATAAGAAAGAAGGTAGTGTTTATGTTTCGTGATTATATTAACAAGAATAAAGAAAACTTTTTAAAAGACTTGTATGATTTATTAAGAATCGATACAGTATTGGTTGAGCAACCTGAAGTTAAAGATGCTCCATTTGGACCTAATCTTGTGAAAGCATTGAATTACTGTTTAGACTTAGGAAGAAAGTGTGGATTTAAAACAACTAATATTGATAATATAGTTGGTGAAATCGAAATGGGAAAGGGCGATGAAACTATTGCGATGCTATGCCATTTAGATGTAGTACCAACAGGAACTGGATGGACAACACCTCCATTTGAACCAAATATTAGAGATGGTAAATTATTTGCAAGAGGTTCATTAGATGATAAGGGTGCAGCTATCGCATCATTATATGCGATGAAAGCAATTAATGAATTAGGGATTAAATTAAATAAAAAAGTTATATTGATTCTGGGAACTGATGAAGAGACTGGAACTAGAGATATGAAGAGATATCTTGAGGTTAGACCAATGCCAACTATGGGATTTTCTCCTGATGCACAATTTCCTCTAATTTATGGTGAAAAAGGAATTATGTCTATAGATATAAAAATAAATGCAGAAGATGATGGGTTAGAGGTTGAATCTGGTGATAGATATAACGTAGTACCACAAGAAGCATGGGCAAAAGGTATAAAAGATACAAGTGATTATTTGAAATATCTTGAGAAGACAAATTCAAAAGGAAAATTAGAAGAAGATAAAATCTATGCTTATGGATTGAGAGCACATGCAATGGAACCAAAGCTAGGAATCAATGCCATTTTAAAATTATGCAATTATTTAAAGGATAAGACAAATAATAAATTAGTACATTTTGTGAGTGATTGTTTGAATGATTCTAGATTTAAAGATATTGATTTAGATTTCACTGATTATGAAATGGGAGATTTAACTTGTAATTTAGCTTTAATGAATTTAAAGAGTGGTGTTGGTAAGATAGGCCTTAATTTGAGATATCCAGTAAGATGGAAAAAGGAAGAATTCCTAAATGCATTAACTAAAAAAGCAAGTGAATATGATTTAAGCGTTGAAGTCATACATGATAGTGTTCCATTATATGTGAAACCTAATAGCGATTTGATTAAGACATTACAAAAAGCATATGTGAAAGTAACTAAAGATGATAGGACACCTCTTCTAACAATAGGTGGTGGAACATATGCAAGATATTTAAAGAATTGTGTTGCGTTTGGACCATTAAAACCAGGAAGAGAAGATGTATGTCACATTGTTGACGAATATATTTATTTAGAAGACTTACTTGATAGTTGTGAAATATATGCAGAGGCTTTGGCGGAACTTGGAAAATGAGAGTTAGAAAAGTAAAAAATGTAAATGAGAAATTAAAACAATATGATGATATATTGATAGATGACCCCACTATTTATAAAGGTAAATGGAATGAAGTATTTAAAAATGATAACCCAATTTATCTAGAGATAGGAATGGGGAAGGGAAAGTTCATCAATGAAACTGCAAAACTTAATCCTAATATTAATTATATTGGATTAGAGAAGGTATCTAGTATTGTTTGTAAGTCTTTAGTTATCTTTAGTGAAGATAAAAAAGATAATTTGAAATATATATGTAATGATGCTGCTTTTTTAAAAGATATGTTTCAAGATAATGAAGTTAAGAAGATATATTTGAATTTCAGTGATCCATGGCCAAAGACAAGACATGAGAAGAGAAGACTTACAAGTCCTAAGTTCTTGCAAAACATGTTAGATATTTTAGATGGTGATATAGAATTTAAGACTGATAATCGTTCTTTGTTTGAATATAGCTTAATGGAATTTAATAGACTTGGTTTAGAAATATGTGAACTAAGCTTAAACTTACATGAGGATAAACCAGATTGTATTACTACTGAATATGAAGATAAGTTTGTTAGTCGTGGTAATGTTATTTATTATGTAAGGATAAAGCAAAAAGAACAAAATTAAAAAATATACTATTATTAATAAGAAAAGGAATTAAAATGATAGATTTAGAATTATATAAGAAATTAACTAGTATGTATGGTATTAGTGGACATGAATGGGATGTTAAAGAGTTTGTGAAAAGTGAACTTGCTAAATGTAGTGATGAAATATTAGAAGATAGAATGGGCTGTGTATTTGGTGTGTCAAAGGGTGATGGACCTAAAATTGTTTTTGCTGGTCATATGGATGAGGTTGGATTTATTGTTTACCAAATTCAAGATGATGGTAAAATTAAACTTCTAAATATTGGTGGTGTTACAGCTGATACATATGTTAGTCAAAATATGGTAATTGTAATAAATCAAGAAAAAATAATTAAAGGTATAATTGGAGCTGTTCCTCCACATCTACTTAAAGGAGTTGAAAGAAAACCTCTTGAGGTAAGTGATTTACTTCTTGATATCGGTGCTAAATCAAAAGAAGAAGTACTTAGTTACGGTGTTAAGATTGGTATGCAGGTTGTATCAGAAAATGATTATTATGTAATGGAAAATGGTAAATACATTGTATCAAAAGCTTGGGATGATAGATTTGGTGTAGGAATGTCAATTGAGTTGATGAGAGAAGCAAGCAAAATGAAACATCCAAATACAGTTATTTGTGGTGGCACAGTTCAAGAAGAAGTTGGCTGTCGTGGTGCGCAAACAGCAGCAACACTACTAGAAGCAGATGCTTATTTTGCTATCGATGTTAGCCCTGCTTCTGAAGGTAGTGAGCCAGCATGTGGACTTGATAGAGGATTTTTAGTTAGATTTTATGATCCAAGTTGTATTATGAATCCAAAGCTTAGAGACTTTATTGAAAAGTTAGCAAGGGATAATGATATTAAATATCAAATATTTGCTTCATCTGGTGGAACAGATGCAAGGAGTTTCCAATATTCTAGAGCTGGGGCTCTTGCTACAACTATTGGTTTACCTGGTAGATATATTCATACAACTGGTGCAGTTGTAAGTGTAGATGATATGGAAGCAGTCAAAAAAATTGCTTTATTGATTATTGAAAACTTAGATTGGGAAAATTATAAGAAAATAGCATTTTAATAATTTTTAATAAATTTAAAAAGGAGAAGAAAATGAAAGCATTAGTTATTCTAACAACTGGATTTGAAGATGTTGAAGGGCTTGGAACGATTGATGTTCTAAGAAGAAGTAAAATAAACGTTACTACTGCTTCTATTGATGATGTAAATATTACAACTCAATCAGGTCACAATATGAAAACAATGACGGTATTAAAAGAATTGGATTTAAGTGACTATGATTTCCTTGTTATTCCTGGTGGTGGAGCTGTATTTAACATTTTGGATAAAGAACAAATAATTAATGATGTAATTGATTATTTCTATTTTAGTAATAAATTGATTTGTGCTATTTGCGCAGCACCATTATTAATAGGAAAGAGAGGATATTTCAAGAATATGAAATATACTTGTTTCCCTGGATGTGAAAATAGAGTAACTGAAGGAATTTATACTGGAAAAGAAGTTGAAGTAAATGAGAGATTTATACTTGGTAGATCTATGTACTATTCTTTAGATTTCGCTCTTGCTATTATAGAAAGAGTACAAGGAAAGAAGCAAAGAGAAATAGTAGAAGCTAGTATTAAGGGATTGAAATAATTATAAATAATTCATACAATAAAAAAATTAAATTGTTCGATTATTTCGGACAATTTAGTTTTTTAGTTGTTATAATAATGGGGATGGTTATAAAAATGATTTACAACGATTTAGATAAGATGGTCGTAAGGTTTCTAAAAGGTGAAGATGATGCCTTTGATTATATTTATGATGAAACCAAGAAAACTGTCTATTTGTCAATTTATCAAATATTTAAATCAAAAGACAAAATTGAAGATATCATGCAGGATACTTATTTGAAAGCTATAGAGAACATGCATAAGTATGAGATTGGAACAAACTTTAAAGCATGGATTGCGAAAATTGCGAGAAATCTAGCAATAAATGACTATAATAAAAATAAGATTATAGAACATGTGGATGATTTTGATGATTTTGAAAATGATAAAAAGAATTCTGATATTAGCTTAGTTGATAGGGCATATGAAATATTAGATGCTAATCCAGTTAAGTATGAGAAAGAAGTCTTTACTTATCGAATAGTAATTGGATTGGGATACCGAGAGATTGGTGAAATTCTTGATATACCAAAAAGTACTGTCTTTGATATTTATAACCGTTGTATCAAAAAAATTAAAGAATTATTATAATAGGAGAGTTGTATGAGAAAAAGAGATTTAAAAAAGTTTAACATTAATGAGAATGAAATCCCTGATATAAAAGAAAGAATCAAAAATTCTTATGAATTTAAGAATCGTAAAGTTATAAGTGAGGAAGCACCAAGCAAGAAAAGAATTAATTTCTTTAATAGAAGTTGGGCACCAGCTATATTAGGCGTTGGTGTAGTAATCTTAGTTTGTGTAATTTCGCTTATTTCTACAACAATAAGCGAAAGTAGAAGAAATAGTTATACAACTGATATGTCTTTAAATTATGTTTCTAGCAAAAGTAATTTAAAGGAAATTGTAAATTATTCTAAATCAAGAGAAAAGAATAATAGTGCTGGTTGGTTTAGTTTGTTTGGAGCTAGTTTTAAAGCTATGGAAGATGCTTCCCCAGTAGATGCTCCAAATTCAATCGACTCAGAAAATGGTGGCGAATATAGTGAAGAGTATGCAATTAGTGAAACAAACAAACAAGTAGAAAACGTTGATGAAGCAGATGTAGTAAAATGCGATGGAAATAGAGTATATAGAGTTAGTGGACAATATATCTATGTGAATGATATTAATTCAGGTAATATTGGTGAAACAATAAAAATTAAACTTAAAGAAAATAATAAGTCTTTTATAAATCCTGAAATTTATCTTACTGATTTATATCTAGTTGTTTTATTCTCTGATGGTTGGTATTATTCTTCTTCAACAATCAATGTAAATATTTATGATATAGAAACATTAGAACTTGTGAAAACATATCAATCAAAATCTAGAAGTCTTAATACAAGTAGATTAGTTATGGGTAATGAACCAATACTATATTTAATATTTAATCAATACTTAGTTGAAGACGGCAGTTCATATGAATTACCAAATGAAGAAATTGATGGCAAAGAAGTAGAATATGATTATAGCGATATTTGTTATTTCAACACTTTACGTAATAACTGCTATACAGTAATTGTAAGTATAAAATTAGGTGAAGAGATTAATATTAATAGTCAAGTTCAATTAGGTGATGGCTATTGGGATGCTGTTTATATGACAGAAAGTAGTATCTATCTTGCTCGTGTTCATTATGATTATAGTTCAAGATACATCAGCTTTAATGTGTTTGAAGGATATGATGGTTATGATACAGTATCAGTAATTGTAAAATATACAATTAATAATGGTGAAATAACACCAATTGGAACTATTCGTACAGCTGGTCAAGTAATTAATCAATTTGCGATGAGTGAATATAATGGATATTTCAGAGTTGCTTTATCTCAAATCAATAATAATAAAGTTGAAGTATATAGACAAGATAAAGATGGTGAAGAATATAAATTTAAACTTGTTGGAAAAGTAGATAAAGATTTAGGCGAAAAGAATGAAGTAATTAAATCTGTAACATTTAATAAAGATATTTGTTTAGTTGTTACTGCAAAGAATACTGACCCAATGTATAAAATTGATTTAAGTGATCCAACTTTACCGGTAATTATGGGTAAGTTTAAAGAAGATGGATATAATTCATATTTACAATATTTAAAGGGTGATCTTGAAGGATATGCTATTGGTTTGGGTTATATGACAGAAGATATTAGTGAATATTATAATATAAGAAAAGGTGCAAAGTTCGGTTTATATGATGTAACTGGTGATAATCCTGTTCAATTACAATTAATTGAATATGCAGATGTTTATCCAGAAGCATGTGAAAATCATAAAGCATTATTTATCTATAAGAATTATGTAGGCTTCAATACTAATCAACAAAATAAATATGTGTTATATAGTATTGATAAAACTATTGATGGAGAAGGTAATGAAAGTGCTGTAATTAATGTAAAGCTTGAATATGCTATTGATTATGAATCAAGATTATACTTTGTCAATGATTACTTCTATTTAGCTTCTGCTTCAAGACTTGTATCATTTGATAGCGATTATCAAAAAGTAAATGAAGTAATTGATGATTATGGCTATGATTATGAAGACTGGTATGATTATCAATTGATGGATTAATAAATAAACAAAAACGATAAGAAACGTTTTTAAACTTTATTCTCCTTTCTGCATGTAGGTATTATTACTTACGTGTAGAAAGGATTTTTTAAATAAAAACACATTACTCTTTATTTTATTTCGTTTTTTGAGTATAATTGATTGAAAGAAGATATAAGAAAGAGATAATTTATGAGTAAACAAAAAATAACAGGATTTATTTCTCTTGTTTTCACAATAATTATATGGGGAATTACTTTCCTTGCAACAGAGACATTGCTTAATGATTTTACACCGATTGAGATTTTGTTCTTTCGGTTCGGACTATCTTTGATTGCTTTGTTTTTGGTTTATCACAAAATATTTAAGTGGCAAGGATGGAAGGTTGAATTGCTTTGCTTTTTAGCAAGTCTATTTGGTATGAGCATATATCAATCTTTAGAAAATTATGCGATACAATATGCAAATGCAAGTATGGTATCTATCATTATTGCTACTGCATCATTCTTTACTGTTATATTTAGCCGTATAATATTAAAAGAGAAAAATATAAAAATTAATTTTTATATTGGCTTAATAATAGGAATTGTTGGAATTTCATTAGTAATACTTAATGGTAATGCTTTGTCGATTGAACCTCTAGGAGATTTTATTGCTTTGCTTTGTAGTGTATTATGGGGTTTGTATAGTGTCGTTGTTGAACTGATAAATAAATATAAACTTAATATGCTTCAAATAACAAGAAGAATCACTATGTATGGTTTTTTAATACTTATACCAATGTTCTTTATTAGTGGTGGTAAATTTGATTTAGTGAGATTCACAAAACCTGAAAATCTAATTTGGATGATATATTTAGGAATTCTCGCTAGTGCAATATGCTTTTATACTTGGAATTATAGTGTTGATAAATTAGGGCCAGTTCCGACTTCAATTGGTATCTTGGTACAACCAATCGTAACTGTAGTTGTTGGAGTCATATGGTTTAATCACAAATTTACATGGGTTGGCATTGTTGGTTTAGCTGTTACAATAATTGGTTTGTACGTAGCTTTATTCTTAAGTCCTAAAAAACAAGTTGATAAAAGAATAATTGGTGGAAGTGAGACTGTAGATGAATAGAGCTATAAATGTAGTGTTTGTATGTCATGGTAATATTTGTAGAAGCCCGATGGCTGAATTTGTATTTAAAGACATTATTAATAAGAAAGAAAAAAGTGAAAAATACAAAGTGACATCTTTTGCTACATCGTTTGAAGAGATTGGTAATGATGTATATCCAAACGCAAAAGAAGTATTAAGGAAAAATAATATTCCTTTTTCTAGAAGAGAAGCAACAAGAATAAAAAAAGAAGATTATAATAATGCTGATATTGTCCTTGTAATGGATAATTATAATTATTCTAATCTTGCTAGAATTGTTAATGATGATAAAAAGATTAGATTACTTGGTGAATTTGCACATCTTAGAGAAATTAGTGATCCTTGGTATACAAGACAATTTGATCAATGCTTTAGAGAAATAAAGCAAAGCTGTGAAAATTTATTTGAATATTTGGAAGAAAAATATGCTTAAAGATGAGTGGCTATATTATTTGCTACACTTGAAAAAAGGATAGAATATAGATTATTGTTTAATGATTCAAATAAAAAGAAATGTGAAATCAATAGAAGACTTACTAAACTTTATAGTGACTTCGTGTAAATGTAATGATAACAAAAGGAGAAGATATCGATATGAAATGTACAATAATTGGAATTGCTGGTGGTACTTCAAGTGGAAAAACAACCATTGCAACAAAGCTATATAATCAAACTAAGAAGCACGGATCTGTAGAAATAATTAGATTAGATGATTATTATCATCGCCATGACCATATGAGTTTTGAAGAAAGATGTAAGATTAATTATGACCATCCAAACGCTTATGATGTTAATCTTTTAATCTCACAAATCAATGATTTAAAGAATGGTAAATCTATTGAAAAGCCAATTTATGACTTCGTAGAACACAATAGAAAAACAGAAACAGAGGTTGTTAATCCTTGCAATGTATTGATTATAGAAGGTATTTTGACTTTTGCTATTCCTGAATTAAGGGATTTGTTTGATATAAAATTATATGTTCAAACACCTGATGATATCCGTTTTATTAGAAGATTAAGACGAGATGTAGAGGAAAGAGGAAGAAGTGTTGATAGTGTAATTAACCAATATTTAGAGACAGTAAGACCTATGCATATTCAGTTTGTAGAGCCTTCAAAGATGTATGCTGACTTAATAATTCCTGAAGGAGGGAAGAATAAAGTAGCCTTAAATATTGTCATTGCAAAGATTGTTTCTTTAATGAAAGACGAATTATTAGAGGATTAAAATTAAAAAAATTAAGATAAAATATAATAATAGACTGCAAAAAATTGCAGTCTTATTTTATTAAAAATGAATGAATATAGGAAATAATTGTTAAAATAATATTAATGTTTTTAGTTATAATAATGAAAAATTGCTGAGATTTTATGATTTTGTTTTTATTAAAAGTACTATAATGATATAATTGTATAGTAGATATCTTTAATGAAAGGTGGAAATATTATGAAAATTAAAATGATTGTTATAAGTATTATATTTGTTTTACTTCTTGGACTTGTTGCTTGTGGTGAGGAAGAAGAGAAGAAAGATTACAAACTTACAATTAGCTGTGTATTAAATAATGGAGAGGAAAATGTTGATATTGTTGTTACTGATGTTAATAATGTTATGTTTCCTCAAGCTTCTAAAGAAGGATATGAATTAGTTGGTTGGTACTTAGATGATGATCTAAGTGAAGAATTTAATCTTGATGGTGTTAGTCTTGAGGGATTGACAACAGATATTAAAATATTTAGTTATGCAAAATGGAAGATTTGTAAATATCAAGTATCTTTTGTTGCTGATGGTGTGACATTGAGTAGCCAAAAAGTTGAATATGGAAAAGGTGCTACTGCTCCTCAAGCACCAACAAAGTCTGGATATAATTTTGAAAAATGGGATAAAGATTATAGTGTTGTAAAAGAAGATATGGTTGTAACTGCTATATATAAAGCAAGACCATTAAATATCACTTATTATAATCAAGATGATAATACAGTAATTACTGGAGTTGAACCTACTGGTTATGTAGCAGGTGAGGCTGTTACTTTACCAGTGATTGAAAAAGAAGGATATGAGTTCGAAGGATGGTTCTTAAATAAGATTAGTTTAACACCTATTACTGAGATACCAACTTATGCAAATGGTGATATCGTGTTATATGCTAGATTCACTGAATTAGTTAAACATCAAGTGTTTGAACTTCCAGAAGCTAAATATCATTTTACTGGAATTAGAAAATTTGAAAGTAATGGACATACATATTATCAACCAATATTCCCATCAGGACCTGATAGTAATACACAATCTTATGATTGGTCTACTAGTGATGAATCAATTGCAACTGTTTCACAATGGAGTTCTATAACATGTAAGAGTGCCGGCTATTGTGTATTGATTGCAACTCATAAAACATCAAAATTCCAAATTAATTGTGTTATTAAGGTTACAGTTGATGGTGCTACATTTGCAACAGTTGATGATGCAAATAATTATGTTACTCATAAAGTTACATTTGTTGATGGAGATAATAATGTAATTAAAACACAAACTGTGGTTGATGGAGGACATGCTTTATGTCCTGCTGCACCAACAAAAGAAGGTTATGCTTTTATTGGTTGGGATAAGAATTGTTATGATATAAAAGAAGATACAACAATTAAAGCACTATATTCAAATGAATATGTTAATGATTATGCTGGAAAAACATTTGCTATAATTGGAGATTCCGTTTCAACATATCAAAGTGTAATTCCTGATGGATATTCTTGTTTCTATCCATATCCTACAGGAGATACTAATGATTATAATCAAACATGGTGGATGCAAACTATAAATAAATTAGGTGGATTATTATTTGTTAATAATTCATATTCAGGTAGCTGCGTTGCTGCAGGTGGTACAAGTGCTACAAGTAATGATGTTCGTCTTGTAACAACTGCAATTCAATATGAAAGACCTGATGTGATTTTAATTTATATGGGAAGTAATGATGCTGCAAGCTCTGCTGTAAGTGAGGCTAGTTTTAAAAATTTATATAAAGTTATGATTGATAAACTAAAAGTGTTATGCCCTAATAGCGAAATAATATTAATGGAACTTCCTGCTTCTAGTCTATATAGTGAAACAAGAAGAGCTGCATTTAATAAGATTATTGATGATTATGCTTCAGAATACGGTTTTAAACTAGTTAGTACTGGTAATGTAAATATTAAGCCTTATTTACTTGATTCAGCTCATCCTTATACATCTGGTATGACAGCTATTGCTGAATACATATGTAATGAATTGGTAACTAAAAAATAAAAAATGAAATGTAAATTTAATGTTGTAAAGTAGTAAGTATCGTGTTACAATCATTTTATAAATAAAAATCAAAAAAGATAAAGTAAAATTATTCTTTTTAGGTAAATATTATAGAAAGGTAGGTGAAATGTATGGCTAGCAAAAAGCAAGAAAATATTAATTTAGCTGTTACTGGTGATGAAAAGCCAAAGAAGAGAACTTCTTCAAAAGCTAAAGGTACAATTGCAAAAGCACAACCTGAGATAAAACCTTCAAAAGAGGATTATATTGAAAAAGGAAAAAGAGCGTTTAATGAATCAAAAGAAAAGCCAGCTCAACAGATTGAAGTTACTCCTATCAAAGAAGAACCACCTTTAAATAATATAGAGGATGATGAAATTATTATAATTAAAAAAGAACAAGAAAAAGTAGATCCTAAAATTGAGAAAGATAAAAAGACGATACAAAGATTTACTAATGTAACAAAAGAAAATGGTTTAACGAAAGAACAAGTGAATCAAAGAATTAGTGAAGGAAATATAAATCACAATAATGAAAAAGGTGGTAAAACCACATTACAAATTATTTGTTCTAATGTTTTTACATTTTTCAATATGTTGTATTTAGTAATTACTGTTTTATTGTGTTATGCTCAAAGTTACAAGAATTTAACATTCTTAGTTGTTGTTATCTCTAATACTTTAATTGGTATGATTCAAGAAATTAAAGCTAGAAACATGATTAGAAAATTAACTTTAGTGGCTCAAGCTAAAGCTAATGTAATTAGAGATGGTAAAAAAGAAGTGATTGATGCACGGGATGTAGTAATTGATGATGTTGTTGTTTTCACAATAGGTAATCAAATCTATTCTGATAGTATTGTAATGGATGGTAATTTAGAAGTTAATGAATCAATGATTACTGGTGAAAGCGATGCTATAAGTAAAAAGCCAGGTGACTTCTTGTATTCAGGATCATTTGTTGTTAGTGGTAATGCTTATGCAAAAATTGAAAATGTTGGAAAAAAGAATTATATTGAAAAACTAGCAACTGAAGCAAAGAAGCAAAAAGGAAGAAAATCAGAATTGTTAAGAACATTGAATGCAATAATTAAAACTATTGGTTTTATTATTGTGCCACTATTTATTGTTCAACTAATTCAAGCTTGGGCTGGTAAAGAACCTGATATGAGTTTTAATCTATGGTTCCAGGATAGTATTAAAACAATATCTGGATCAATTATTGGATTGATTCCATCAGGATTATTCTTACTTACTAGTATTGCTTTATTCACTGCTATTTGGAGACTAGGTAAAAGAAATAATACTTTAGTTCAAGAATCATATTCAATTGAAATGTTAGCTCGTGTTGATACATTATGTCTAGATAAGACTGGTACTATCACAGATGGTACGATGAGGGTAATTGATTGTATTGAAATAGATAATAAAACTGATTATTCAATTAGAGAGATTGTTGGAAGTATGATGTCAACATTTAAGGACGTTAATGCTACTAGTGAGGCTATGATTAGATTCTTTTCCAAGAATAATGTGTTAACACCAGAAGCTGTTCTTCCATTCTCTTCAAAGAGAAAATTCAGTGCTATTACTTTCAAAGGTGTCGGAACATTTTATTTAGGAGCTCCTGAATTTGTTTTAATTGATAATTATAAAAAGGTTCAATCAAAGATTGAAAAGTATGCTTCCCAAGGTTGTAGAGTATTAGCTTTGGCTTATACTAATACTGGAATTAAAAAAGAAGGAATTGCTGCAAATGCAAAAGTAGTTGCTCTAATTATTATTCAAGATCATATTAGAGAAGATGCATATGAAACAATTGAATATTTTAGAAATAATGATGTTGATATTAAAGTTATAAGTGGTGATAATCCTATTACAGTATCTGAAATTGCAAGAAGAGTTGGAATTCCAAATGCACATCGTTATATCAGTTTAGAAGGATTAAGTGATGAAGAAGTAAAAGATGTAGCACTAGATTATACAATCTTTGGTCGTGTTACACCTAATCAAAAAAGAGCATTAGTAGTAGCATTTAAAGAACATAAGAGAACAGTTGCAATGACTGGAGATGGTGTTAATGATATTCTTGCTATGAAAGAATCTGATTGTTCTATCGCTATGGCATCTGGAAGTGAAGCAACAAAGAATATTGCTAATATTGTACTAATGGATTCGAACTTTGCATCTATGCCTGCTGTTGTTTCTGAGGGTAGAAGAGTAATAAATAATATTCAACGTACATCTTCACTATTCTTGGTTAAAACATTATTCACTTTATTCCTAACTGTATTTTATTTAATTCTTGGAACAAGTATTAAATATCCATTTGAACCATCTCAATTATTATTAATTGAATTGTTTATAATTGGTCTTCCTTCAACTGTTATTTCGTTACAGCCTAATAATGAAAGAGTTAAAGGACATTTTATGCTTAATGTTGTGAAAGCATCATTACCAGGAGCACTTGTAATATTATGCTTCCATATAGGTGTTTGGTATTTCACAATCAAAAGCCCACTCGAATCATTCCCTAGTTTAATTGGTATTGGAAGTGATATGAGTATTTATAGTACAATTTTATTGATTGTATCTATAGTTGTGTGCTTATTCGTTTTATATAGAATGTGTAAACCATTTAATCTGATGAGAAGAATTTTGTTTGGATTTGTTGTTGTAGTTTGTGTAAGCTGTATATTATTTGCTAACACTCATTTATTCAATGATGTATTGAAGATTAATAATTTCTTAGGCTTTGCAAAATTAGATGAATTCCAAACATCCTTTACAATTATTTGTTTGTTATTAATAAACGTTGTATTTAATTTTATTGATAAGCTAGTTTATCGTGTTGAGAAAATAAAATTGTAAGCTAACTTAATTAAGATAATGGATATGATTAAGGGATAGTGTAAATCACTATCCTTTAATTTAAATATTTCTTGATTTAATAAGTATATTGTGATAAAATGCTTAAGGTGATGAAAATTAGACTCTAATTTTACATCCTTGCAAGTATATAACTTGCCATAGTCCAAAAGGAGGTGCCAAAATGAAAAAGTATTTAGGTATGTACATTATTCGTCCTGATTTCACTGAAGAACAAATTAAAGCTACTATCGAAGAAATCAATGCTATTTTCACAGCTGATGGTGGA
This sequence comes from Bacilli bacterium, assembly GCA_017450215.1. GTDB lineage: Bacteria > Bacillota_I > Bacilli_A > ML615J-28 > CAG-698 > RGIG3506. Next base: position 56,717 of record JAFSVH010000129.1, read on the forward strand.
GAAGTTCTAAGTGTTGAAGAATGGGGATTAAAAGAATTAGCTTATGAAATCAACGATTTCAATAAGGGTTACTACGTAAAATTCTTTGTTAATGCTAATCCAGCTGCAGTTAGCGAATACGATCGTATTTGTAACATTCGTGATGGAATCATTAGACATATTTTAGTTAAAGACTAATTTAGGAGGGATTAATGAACAAAGTTATTTTAATCGGAAGATTAACTAAAGATCCTGAATTAAGAAGAACACCTAATGATATTCCAGTTGTTCAATTCGTTCTTGCTGTTAATCGTAATTATCAAGGATCAAATGGAGAGCGTCAAGCTGACTTCATTAACTGTATTGCATGGAGAAATCAAGCGGAAAATCTATCTAGATATATCAGAAAAGGTGGACTAGTTGCTGTGGATGGTAGCATCCAAACTCGTTCATATGATGATCAAAATGGTGTAAGAAGATATGTGACTGAAGTTATTTGTAATCAAATTAACTTTTTAGAACCTAAGAGAGATGGTTCTAATTTCACAGATTTTAATCAAACACAAAGCTATGGTGGCATGAATAGTGGTTATAATCAAAATAATCAATTCAATAATTTTTCTAACCAAGGTTATAATAATCAACAAAAAAATTATAACCAAAATAATTTTGGTAGAAATCAAAATCAACCATCTTATAATGAATTTGATCAAAGACAACCTGAATCTAGTTCAAGTCCTTTCGAGGAATTGAGTAGTGATAATTTTGATGTATCTGATGATGATTTACCATTCTAAAATTTTTATAGGAGGATATAATAATGGCAAACTTTCATCAAAAAAGAAAAAAGACTTGTTATTTTACTGAACATAATGTAGAAAAGATTGACTTCACAGATTACGAATTATTAAAGAAATATATTTCTGATCGTGGAAAAATCTTACCAAGAAGAGTTACTGGTACAAAAGCTATTTATCAAAGAGAATTAGCTGTTGCTATTAAGAGAGCTCGTCATATGGCATTATTACCATTTGTAAAAGAATAGTATTGAATTGTGTTTAAGCACAAAGCTAAAGCTCCACATGAATACAAAAATGTCTCTCTTGGTGGCTGGGCTCATGCTTAGCACAAAACAAGTAAATAACAGAAACAAGATCATACTTTAGGTATGGTCTTTTTTTATGCAATGCTGAGCTTATGCTTAGCTTTTTTTATGCTTTGGGCAAGTATTTCGCAAGTTTTTTAGCAAAACAGTTCGCAAAAAAATTAAAACACGGCATAATATATGCGAGGCGTGTGCTGGGCTTTACATTGCAATGAGTGGCTTGGCGCTTAGTTTTACTTGGTAAATTGAGGCGAGGCTTTTTTGTGCATATGAGGAGAAGTGAGGCTGTGGCTGTACAAATTGTTGTTTAAGCACAAAGCTAAAGCTCCTCAAAGATACAAAAATGTCTCTCTTGGTGGCTTAGCTCATGCTTAGCGCAATACAAGTAAATAACAAGAAATAGATCATGCAAAAAGCATGGTCTTTTTTCGTATAATAAAACTGAGAGTTTTTTCTTTCAGTTTTTTATTTCTAATATTATGATATAATAGTAGTAGTGGAAAGTTATTTAATACTTGAGGCACTAATGTGACTTCGCAAAAATCGTATACAGCTCTCGAC